>JBARNF010000025.1:0-3358 GCA_049802835.1 Bradyrhizobium sp. | reverse complement strand
GTGGCCGGGCATCACCACCGAGCATTTGACGTGCGGCGCGTTGAGCCTGAGATCGTTGATCAGCGCCTCGGTGAAACCCTTCACCGCGAATTTCGCGGCGCTGTAGGCGGTGTGCGCCACGCCCATGCCGACGGAGGCCCAGAAGCCGTTGACGCTCGACGTGTTGACGATATGCGCCTCGTCGGCCTTCAGCAGCATCGGCAGGAAGGTGCGGACGCCGAGATAGACCCCGCCCCAGCAGATGTTGAAGGTGCGCTCCCACTGCTCGCGCGAATTGGTGAACAGGCTGCCGCCGCCGCCGATCCCGGCGTTGTTGAACAGGAGATGGATTTTGTCGGTAGCCTGCTGCTCGGCGACCTCATCGCGAAACCGCTTGAGCTGGTCCTCGATCGACACGTCGGCCACGTGGGTCGTCACGCGCAGGCCCTGCGGCAGCTTCTCGGCCTCGCACAGCCGCTTGGTCTCGGCCATCGCTTCGACTGAGACGTCGCACATCGCGACGTTGCAGCCCTCGGCCACAAGCTGGCGCGCGAGCTCGCGGCCCATGCCTGTGCCGCCTCCGGTGATCACGGCGATCCTGCCGGCGAAATCCTTCATCGGACGCACTTCCTTTCCTGCTGCGGGACAGCCAACGCCGTCACCCGCCTTCCTCGTTCTCTTGGTTCTCTTGTGGTTCTCTTGCTGGAACGCGAGCTGAGCTTAGGGCGTTTCGCGGGCCTGACCAGAGGAGATGTCGGGGGTCGGCGTTGCAGGGCACCACCTGAAGATTTCATCCGGGGGTTGAACCTTGCGGGAGGGCGTCCGACTTATTCCTTGGGGAGGCAGGCTCGAGGAGGTTCGCATGGCGTACCAACAGGGGCACTGGCAGGAGCAACACTGGCGCGATTCGATGGTCGATCCGGCCGAAGCGGACGACGGTGCCTATGTAACAGGCTGGACGATCAGCGGACTCGCAGTGATCGGCACCATCGTTGCGGTCTGGCTGCTCGGGATCTGACCCGCGCCGGAGATCATTGGCCGGAGAATCCTTGCATCCGAAAAATGGCCCCCGTGCCTGCCGGCATGAGGGCCACCCGAAGGTCGCTATGCCTCGCGGTGAACCCGCTCAGCGTCCGGTGCCCGTACCCGACGGCCCGGTTGGAGTCAGCGTCGAGCCGCTCGGCGACGGGTTGATCAGGCTGTTGCCGGACGGATTGACGCTGCTGTTGGCGCCCGCCGCGATGCCGCCGGCATTGGAGTTCGGGTTGCCAGCGCCGAGACCCGTGGTGGTGCCCGGCGTCGTCGTGCTGCCGGTCGCCGAGCCCGGCGTCGTCGTGCCGCCGACGGCAGCCGAGCCACCGACCGTCGAACCGCTGCCCGTGCTCTGGGCCATCGCTGCGCTCCCGGAAAAGACCAGCGCGGCGGCCAAACTCACTGTGATTAGCTTCATGATGTCGTCCTCCTGTCAGAGACACGGGGACAAGCCATTGAGCTGGCTCACATTCCTGGAACTGGCTTGAACCGGACGCAGGGCTGGGTGCGCTGCGCCGCCGAACTCACCGGCGCTCCCGGGCGAGCGAAGCCCTCAGGTCCCGCGTGGCTGAACTCGTTGCATACAATTGAAGTCAACTGATCAAAACATAGGCTGAGCCCTGCCCCGCGCGGCCTCTGCCCAATCCAAAGACAGCGCAGAAATCCCAATAAATCAGTAGGTTGCCGATTCATGCCCAGCTACGCGGCCCTGGCACAAAGCTTGCGATAATTCCCCGGAGGCTCCGCCGTGCCGGCGAAGCCGAGATGACAGGGCGCGGGCAGGTCGCCCGCCGAGGGAGCTCAGCAATGGACTTTGGCAGGATTTCACGACGGCATCTGTTGCAGGGTGGCGCGGCGCTGACGCTCGGCGCAGCCGCCGGCCTGCGACCGGCCTTCGCAGGCGATACGACGATCGGCTTCATCTATGTCGGCTCGCGTGATGACTACGGCTACAACCAGGCACATGCGCAGGGTGCTGCAGCGCTGAAGAAGCTGCCGGGTCTCAAGGTGATCGAGGAAGAGAAGGTGCCGGAGACCGATGCGGTCGAAAAGACGATCGAGTCGATGATCAATCTCGACGGCGCGACGCTGCTGTTTCCGACCTCGTTCGGCTACTACAATCCGCACATGATCAAGATGGCCAGCAAGTACCCGAAGCTGCGCTTCGAGCACTGCGGCGGATTGTGGAGCGACAAGGACCCGAAGAACGCCGGCTCCTATTTCGGCTATATCGACGAGGCGCAGTACATCGCCGGCATCGTCGCGGGCTATACCAGCAAGAGCGGCAAGCTCGGCTTCGTCGCGGCCAAGCCGATCCCGCAGGTGCTGCGCAACATCAACGCGTTCACGCTCGGCGCGCGGCTCGCCAATCCCAAGGCCACCACGCAGGTGATCTTCACCGGCGACTGGTCGATGCCGGTCAAGGAGGCCGAGGCCACCAACAGCCTGATCGACCAGGGCGTCGACGTGCTGACCTGCCATGTCGACGGTCCGAAGACGATGGTCGAGAACGCCGCACGCCGCGGCGCCTTCGTCACCGGCTATCACGTCAACCAGTCGCCGCTGGCGCCCAAAGCCTATCTCACCGGCGCCGAGTGGAATTGGGAGGCGCTGTATCCGAAGTTCGTCAAGATGCTCGCCGCCGGCGAGAGCATTCCGAACTTCTATCGCGGCGGCCTCAAGGAAGAGGTGGTCAAGGTGTCGCCCTATGGCGAGGCCGTGTCCGCCGAGGCGCGCAAGCACGCCGACGAAATCAAGGCCAAATTCCTCGGCGACGGCTACACCATTTTCAAAGGCCCGCTCCTGGACAACAAGGGCAAGACCGTGATCGCCGCCGGCACCGAGCGCGGTCAGAAGGATCCCGAGCTCGAGAAGATGGACTATCTGGTCGAGGGCGTGATCGGAGCGACGTCATGACCACGGAGGCGGCCGATCCGGTTGATGCGGCCGCCATCGCGCCGGCCGCCGATCCAGGCTTCCTGCAACGCTACGGCGCGAGCATTGAGTACATCCTCATTCCGGGCGCGGCACTGGTCGCCGCGCTCGCGATCTTCGGCATCTTCGTCGCGCTGTTCGGCAAGAACCCGCTCGATCTCTATTGGTACATGTATTACGGCGCGTTCGGCACCTGGTTCTCCTGGCAGAACACGCTGACGCGCGCGGCTCCTCTCATCCTCACCGCGCTGTGCACCGCCCTGCCCGCGCAGCTCGGCATGGTCATCATCGGCGGCGAAGGCGCGTTGCTGATCGGCGCCTTGGCCGCGACCTCCGCCGCGCTGGCGCTGCAGGGCCTGCCGCCGCTGATGGTGCAGATCGCGATGGTGATCGCCGGCATGACCGGCGGCGG
>JBARNF010000024.1:0-3698 GCA_049802835.1 Bradyrhizobium sp. | reverse complement strand
CCGTGAGAAAGCCGCGGCGCGTGAACATCATGTCATGGTTTCCGAAAGCTTTGAAACGAACGAGTCGGGGCCGAATTTTGCCGTATCTGCCGCGGTGCGGCAACCATCATGGTTTATCAATGTTCATTGATGACGGTTCGACTATGAACCAAATTGCAACCGTGATCGACCATCATAGAGAACGGTAAAAGACGCGACCACGCAAGGTCGCTCGGGGAGTTGACCGTCATGGGCGTCGTGCTCGATCAGATCGGCAAGCTGATTGCTGCCTATCTCCAGAAGGAGATACGGGGATATGAGCCGTTCACGCCGAGCGATCCGGACAATCTTCGCAAGGACGTCCAGCCCGGCGACGTGCTGCTGGTCGAGGGCAACAGCCGCATCTCCGGCATCATCAAATACCTCACGCAATCGACCTGGTCGCACGCCGCGCTCTATGTCGGACCGATCGACGGCGCGACCGAGCCAGACGGGGAGCCGCATGTGCTGGTCGAAGCCTATGTCGGCGACGGCGTGATCTCGGCGCCGCTGTCCAAATATTTCGCCTATCACACGCGCGTGTGCCGACCGGTCGGCCTCACCTATGAGGACCGGCACACCGTCTGCCGCTACGCGATCAACCGGATCGGCTTCGGCTACGACACCAAGAACATCGTCGACCTGATGCGCTTCCTGTTTCCGCTGCCGATTCCGCAGCGCTGGCGACGGCGCATGATTGCGCTGGGCTCGGGTGATCCGACGAAGATGATCTGCTCGGCGCTGATCGCGCAGGCGTTCGATGCGGTGCGTTATCCGATCCTGCCGAAGATCACGCGAGCACCGTCGCGGCGTGCCAAGCGCGAGATCCTGCACATTCGCGATTCGTCGCTGTACATGCCGCGCGACTTCGACATCTCGCCCTATTTCGAGATCGTCAAGCCGACCATCGTCAACGGGTTCGACTACACGACGCTTCATTGGGCCGACAAGCAGAAGCCGCTCGCGGAGGTAGCGGGCGAATTCGGTGCCTTTCCAGAGGCCGTCGGGGCGCCGCCGCTCGTTCCTGAAGCGGCTGACGAAGAAGCGGCGCGACCGCTTCATGCTCCGGAAATGATCGCGGTGGCGGCCCGGCTCGTCGTCAACGAGCATTATCTGGTCGCCGAAGCGGTCCGCAAGGTCGTACCGCGCGAACGCCCCGCCCGGCGCAGGATCGCTGTCTGAGCCGCAGGCGCCGTCCGCGTCAGCGATCCGACCGGCCGATCACGTCCATGAGCTCCGCGATCTTCTGGCGCTGATCAGCCTTGTCGCCGGATGCGATCGCATGCTCCACGCAATGGGCGACGTGATCGCGCAGGATCTCCTCCTCGACCCGGCGCAGCGCCGCACGCACCGCCGAGATCTGCGTCACGATGTCGATGCAGTAGCGGTTGTCCTCGACCATTTTCGACAGGCCCCTGACCTGCCCTTCGATCCGGCTCAAACGTTTCTGACAGGATGTCTTGATGTCGTCGCGCATGCGCTCTATGTACCCCTACAGGGTATAGGTTTCAAGAGGCTGGGCTGATGTCGGAAACCGAACACGGGCATGGTGTCGCAGCGGTTCAATCCGGTGCATGCGGCTGCGGATCGCGCGCGAGCACGGTGGAAACCGGACAAAAGGAAGCGCCTGCAGGGAGCTGTTGCAGCGATCGTGCCGGTTCGGCGCCCGAGAGCGACGCGGGCGCGTGCTGTGGCGGTCACGACCACGCTCCGCCCCTGCTCGCAAAGGTGAAAGATCCCGTCTGCGGCATGTCGGTCGATCCGGCAACCTCCAAGCATCGCTTCGACCACCAGGGACAGACCTTCCATTTCTGCTCGGCCGGCTGCCGCAGCAAGTTCGCCGCTGAGCCCGCCAAATATCTCGGCGAGCGCGCGCCGCCGCCGCAGATGCCGGCCGGCACCATCTACACCTGCCCGATGCATCCCGAGATCCGGCAGGAAGGCCCCGGCACCTGTCCGATCTGCGGCATGGCGCTGGAGCCCGACGTCATCAGTCTCGACGCTGCGCCCAATCCGGAGCTCGCCGACATGACCCGGCGGTTCTGGATCGGCGCCGTGCTCGCGGCTCCCGTGGTGGTGCTGGAAATGGGCGGCCACCTGGTCGGCGGCCATGGCCTGGTCGAACCGATGCTGTCGAACTGGATCCAGCTCGCGCTGGCGACGCCGGTGGTGCTGTGGGCCGGCTGGCCGTTCTTCGTGCGCGGCTGGCAATCGATCCAGACCCGCAATCTCAACATGTTCACCCTGATCGCGATGGGCACGGGCGTCGCCTATGTCTACAGCGTGATCGCGACCTTGGCGCCGCAGGCGTTTCCGGCGGCGTTCCGCGGCCATGGCGGCGCGGTCGCGGTGTATTTCGAGGCGGCTTCGGTCATCACTGTTCTCGTATTGCTGGGCCAAGTGCTGGAGCTACGCGCGCGCGAGGCGACGTCAGGCGCGATCAAGGCGCTGTTGCAGCTGGCGCCGAAGACGGCGCGGCGCCTCGATGCCGACGGCAACGATCATGAGGTCGAGATCGACCAGCTCGCCGTCGGCGATCGCCTGCGGGTGCGCCCCGGCGAGAAGGTGCCGGTCGATGGCCTCATTCTCGAAGGCCGCTCGTCGCTGGATGAATCGCTGGTAACCGGCGAATCGATGCCGGTCAGCAAGGACGAGGGCGCGCGCGTCATTGCCGGAACGCTGAACCAGACCGGCAGCTTCGTGATGCGCGCCGACAAGGTCGGCCGCGAGACCTTGCTGTCGCAGATCGTGCAGATGGTCGCCGACGCGCAGCGCTCGCGCGCGCCGATCCAGCGCCTTGCCGACCAGGTCGCCGGCTGGTTCGTGCCGATGGTGATCGCGGCGGCCATCACCGCCTTCATCGCCTGGTACGCGTTCGGCCCCGAGCCACGCTTCGCCTTCGGCCTCGTCGCCGCGGTCAGCGTGCTGATCATCGCCTGCCCCTGCGCGCTCGGTCTGGCGACGCCGATGTCGATCATGGTCGGGGTCGGCCGCGGCGCCCAGGCCGGCGTGCTGATCAAGAGCGCCGAGGCGCTGGAACGGATGGAGAAGGTCGATACGCTGGTGGTCGACAAGACCGGCACTTTGACCGAAGGCAAGCCGAAGGTCACGGCCATCGTCACCGCCGAGGGCTTCGAGGAAACCGAGGTGCTGAAACTCGCAGCGAGCGTCGAGCGCGCCAGCGAGCATCCGCTGGCCGAGGCGATCGTGCATCACGCGCGCGAGCGCAACATCAAGTTCGGCGAGGTCACCGGCTTCGACGCGCCGACCGGCAAGGGCGCGCAGGGAACGGTGGACGGCAAGTCCATCGTGCTGGGCACCGCGACCTATCTGGCGTCGCTCGGCATCATCACCGATACGCTCGGTGTCGAAAGCAAGAAGCTGCGCAGCGAGGGCGCGACCGTGATCACGATGGCGATCGACGGCAAGCCCGCCGCTTTGTTTGCGGTCGCCGATCCCGTCAAGGCCTCGACGCCCGACGCGCTGAAGGCGCTCGCGGCCGACGGCATCAAGGTGATCATGCTGACCGGTGACAATCGTGTCACGGCCACTGCCGTCGCGCGCAGGATCGGCATCACCGAGGTCGAGGCCGAGGTGCTGCCCGACCAGAAGAGCGCCGTGGTCGCGCGCCTGCGCGCCAGCGGCAAGGTGGTGGCGATGGCCGGCGACGGCGTCAACGA
>JBARNF010000023.1:0-5023 GCA_049802835.1 Bradyrhizobium sp. | reverse complement strand
CTGCTCGCGGTGCCCGGCGCCTCGGCGTATTTTCTCGGCGGCGCCGTGGTCTATACCCGCGACGCCCGCCGCGTCCTGATGGATATTCCGGACGAGGCGATGAAGGGCATCCGCTCGTCGTCGGAGCCCTATGCGGAACTGCTGGCGCGGCAGATCCGCACGCGCTTTGCGACGGATTGGGGCTTGTCGGAGACCGGCGCCGCCGGCCCGACCGGCAACCGCTATGGCGATGCCGCCGGCCACGCCTGTTTCGCCGTCGCCGGGCCGGCGACCGCCGTGGTCACGCTGGAGAGCGGCAGCAGCGACCGGTTCGCCAACATGCAGCTGTTTGCGAAAAGTGCGCTGGAGCTGTTGCTCGATAAACTGGCCCAATAATCCAGTGTCGTCCCGGCCAAGCATCGGCGGCGCGCCAGCGCTGTCGGTGCGCAGAGTCGGGACCCATACGCCGCGGCCGCGCTGATAGCGCGGGCTGGAGCGGCTTGCCGCCGCAACACAACGGCCAGTGGCTATGGGTCCCTGCGTTCGCAGGGACGACAGTGAGTTTGGAGCGCCGCCAGTGCCCCACCCTCACAACGACGGCGCGCTCTGCCTCACTTCTCCCGGAACGCGCGCATCAGCTGGTCGTGCAGCGGCTTCATCAGGTAGGACAGCACGGTGCGGTCGCCGGTCTGCACGAAGGCCTCGACCGGCATGCCCGGGATCAGCTTGGCGTCACTGAGCCTTGCGATCTCCTGCGGCGGCATCGAGACGCGGATGGTGTAGTAGCTCTGGCCGGTGCGCTGGTCGGTGGTGACGTCGGGCGAGACGCGGCTGACGACACCGTTCAATTCCGGCGTGGTGCGCTGGTTGAAGGCGGATAGCCGCAGCAGCGTCTTCTGGCCGATCTGCAGCTTGTCGATGTCCTGCGGATTGACCTTGGCCTCGACCTGGAGGTCGTCGCTCTGCGGCACGATCAGCATGATCGCGTCGCCGGCGGTGATGACGCCGCCGACGGTGTGGACGGTCGATTGCAGCACCATGCCGTCCTGCGGCGCGCGGATGTCGACCCGGCGCAACTGGTCCTCGGCGGTGACCTTGCGCTCGACAAACTCGCCGATCTTGTCGGTGGTCTCGCGCAGATCCTTCGACACCTCGCTCACCATGTCCTTGTCGACCTGGATGACCTGCAGCTCGGTCTCGCTGATCTTGCCCTTGGCCTGCGCCCGCGCCGCAATGAATTGCGCGCGCTCGCCATTGAGCCGGGCGGCGTCGCGCTCCAGCGTCGTCAGCCGCGACAGCTGCACCAGATGCTGATCGTAGAGCTGGCGTACGCCATCGAGCTCCTTCTGCACCAGCGCGATCTCCTGCTCTTTGGCATTGACCTGCGCCGAGAGGCCCTCGATCTCCTCGTTCAGCTGGGTGACGCGCTCGCGCAGCTGGGCCCTCTGCCCGATGCGGCCGTTGACGCGAACCTCGAACAGCTTGGTCTCCGAGGCGAGCAGGCCGTTGACGTCGGGATCGCTCATGCGCTGCAGCAGCTGCGGCGGAAACAGGATCTTGGCCCAGCCGCGTTGCTCGGCCTCCAGGCGGGCCGCACGCGCCTGCAGCGCATCGAGATTCTTGGTGACGATGGCGAGACTCGCCTTGGTCACGGTGTCGTCGAGCCGCACCACGATGTCGCCGGACTTGACGACATCACCGTCGCGCGCCCTGAGCTCGCCGACCACGCCGCCGGTCGGATGCTGCACCTTCTTGACATTGGATTCGACGACGATCTGGCCGGGCGCGATCAGTGCGCCGGAGATCTGCTGCGTCGCCGCCCAGCCACCGAGCCCGCCGGCGACCGCAACGACGACGCCCATGCCGACCAGGAGGTGTCGCCGGATCGACTGCCGCACGCCCTCCGGCTTGCGCACGCCGGGAACGGGACCGGTGATGACCTGGCTGCTCATCGGATTTGGCTGCTCATGGCTTCGTCACTCCGGACTCGGAGACGATCTTGATCGGTGCCGGCGTGGTCACGCGCGGCTGCAGCACCTGCGCCAGCACGGTATCCTTCGGGCCGAACGCCTGCGCGCGGCCATCCTTCATCACCAGAACCTGGTCGACCGCCTCGATGCCGATCGGCCGATGCGCCACCACCACCACGATGGCGCCGCGCGCCCGCGCCGAGCGCACGGCGCGCGACAGCGCCTCGTCACCCTCGGTGTCGAGATTGGAATTGGGCTCGTCGAGCACGATCAGGAACGGGTTGCCATAGAGCGCACGGGCCAGCGCGACGCGCTGCGCCTGCCCCGCCGAAAGCGCCGCGCCCTGCTCGCCGATCTGGGTGTCGTAGCCCTCGCGCATCTTGGTGATCATGTCGTGCACGCCGGCCTCCTTCGCGGCGGCAATGATGCCGTCGGCAGAGGCTTGCGGATCGAAGCGGCTGATGTTCTGCGCCACGGTCCCTGCGAACAGCTCGACATCCTGGGGCAGGTAGCCGATGTGGCGGCCGAGCTCGTCCGACGACCACTGGTCGAGCGCGGCACCGTCGAGCCGGACATGGCCGCGCACCGGACGCCAGACGCCGACCAGCGCACGCACCAGCGAGGATTTGCCGGACGCGCTCGGGCCGATGATGCCGAGGCCGTTGCCGGCCGACAGCGCGAAGGTGACGTCCTGCACGATCGCCTTCTGGTCGCCGGGCGCAACGATCGAGATGCCCTCGACCGAGAGCTTGCCGACCGGCGGCCGCAGCAGGGTCGGCGCCGATCGTTCCGGCATGCTCTGCAGCAGCTGGTTGAGGCGGCGCCAGCTCTGCCGCGCGGCGACGAAGCTCTTCCAATGCGCGATCGCGAGATCGACCGGCGCCAGCGCCCGCGCGCTGAGGATGGAGCCCGCGATGATGATGCCGGCAGTCGCCTCCTGGTGGATGACGAGATAGGCGCCGACCGCGAGCACGGCCGACTGCAGCATCATCCGCAGCACCTTGGCGATCGCGCCCAAGCCGCCGGCGACGTCGCTGGCGCGCTGGTTGCCGGCGAGATATTTCTCGTTGGTCTCGCTCCAGCGCGACAGCATCCGCCCGGTCATGCCCATCGCGACCAGCACCTCGGCGTTGCGACGGCTGGCCGTCGCGACATCGTTGCGACGAGCGGCCAGCCCCATCGCCTCCTTGGCGGGGGTCCGGGTGAGGAATTCGGTGATCAGCGTCAGGGTCACCAGGATGACGGCGCCGGCCAGCGCGGTGGCGCCGAGCAGCACGTGGAAAGCGAAGCAGATCGCAAGATAGAGCGGCAGCCAGGGCAGGTCGAAGAACGCGCCCGGTCCCTGGCTGCCGAGGAAGCTTCTGATGTTGTCGAGATCGCGCAGCGGCTGCAGACCCTCGTTGCGCCCGCCGACCGACAGCGGCAATCTCACCACGGTCTCGAACACGCGCGCGTTCAGGCTCTCGTCCAGCGCGGTCCCGATCCGGCCGAGAATGCGGCTGCGGATCATATCGAGTGCGCCCTGGGCGGCGTACAGCCCAGTCGCGATGATGATGAGGCCGATCAGGGTCGGCACGCTGCGGCTCGGCAGCACGCGGTCATAGACCTCGAGCATGAAGATCGAGCCGGTCAGATACAGCAGGTTGATGATGAAGCTCATCACGCCGACGCCGATGAACGCGCTGCGGCAGCCGCGCAAGGCATCGCTAAGTTCGGAATGCCTCACGTGAGGTGCGGCCGCCATCTCCACCATCTCTTCAATTGATCAAACGAGCTGCATGACCGCCGATCAAAATGACAAGTTGGCGGCAAGCAAGGCGAAATATAATGATTCCCACGGCGAGCGTCCAACGACGCTCGCTTTAGCGTAAATTAGTTGCTGTGCTTGATATTTGTCGCGCGGTGCAGCGCAAACGTTCAGCCGCGCCGGATCGCAGCCCTAGAGCCGTCCGCCGGTCCGCACCAGCCGCACCACCAGCAGAAGGATGATGGCGCCGAGCGCGGAGTAGACGATCTCGGACACGAGGCCGGTTCCGATCCGGATGCCGAGCCGCGGGAAAATCAGGCTCGCGACCAGGGCGCCGAGCACGCCGATGACGATGTCGCCGACCAGGCCGAAGCCGGTGCCGCGCACGATCTTGCCCGCGAGCCATCCAGCCACGAGGCCCACAAACAGGATGACCAGAATACCTTCGTTCGATACGTGCATCGCATGTCCTCACCCGGCACGGACGATCAGTCCATACGCCTGGCGCATCTTAGAGACCTAGCCGCGACGCGACGACACGCGAAGCGCAGTTCTGTCACGAGACCAGCACGTTTCGGCCCAACCGTTACGTCGCCGCCACACCCACCGGCGCCTCGGCCAGGATACAGCGCGCGAGGCGCTGTGGCCCGAGCTGGACGTTCGGAGGCAGGGCTTCGGAGCAGCGCGGCTGCGCGAGGCTGCAGCGCGGCGCGAAAGAGCAGTTCTGCGGCGCCCGATCGAGCGAGGGCGGCGTGCCCGGAATGGTCTGCAGCCGCTCGCCGCGCTTGGCGCCGTGCACGGTGGAGGCCAGCAATCCCCTTGCATAGGGATGCACCGGCGTCCGCACGATGTCGCGCAACGAGCCCTGCTCGACGATCTGGCCGGCATACATGACCGCGACCCGGTCGCAGATCTCGATTGCCACGCCGATATCGTGGGTCACGAAGATGACGGACATGCCGAACTCGCGCTGCAACTCGCGCAGCAGCAGCAGGATCTGGATCTGCACGGTGGCATCGAGCGCGGTGGTCGGCTCGTCGGCGAGCAGCACCTTCGGCCGGCAGGCGAGCGCGAGCGCGATCATGGCACGCTGGCGCATGCCGCCGGACATCTCGTGCGGATAGGAGTCGAGGCGCCGCTTGGCCGAGGGAATGCGGACGACGTCGAGCATCTCCAGCGCCCGCGCGCGCCCTTCCGCCTGGCTCTTGCCCTCATGCCGCATCACGGTCTCGGCGATCTGGCTGCCGATCGTGTAGACCGGATCGAGCGCGAGCCCCGGCTCCTGGAAGATCATCGACACCGTGCTGCCGCGGAACCGCGACAGCTC
>JBARNF010000022.1:0-7565 GCA_049802835.1 Bradyrhizobium sp. | reverse complement strand
CGTCCCGCCCCAACGAGGGGATGCTTCGCGGTCGTCACGGACGTCGGGTGCGGGATGCGATGGGCGCTGTGGGTCGCAGCATGGTTCGCCATGCCGACGAACGATTTGCAGTGCACGGCGAAGTCGCGTGGTCCTGGCCTCCCGATGCTGAGGTCAAGCCTGCGGGCGAAGCGGCGACGCAGCCTGTAGGTGATGGGGGCAATCAAGCCCGGTCCCCAGGGAGAGCGCGTATAATACGTAAAGCCATCGCGCAGGGAGGGCCGGGCGTTTCGGCCAGACCTGTGGTACCTGCCGCCTGCATTTTTTTCCGCAGGCGGGCCACGGGCGCGGCCAGCGCCCGGCCTTCCCTGCGCCCTCAGTTAGTTGGAGGGCGGTGAGAGGCTTCAAAGCTCGGGCGCGAGGCGCCGCGAGATCGCGAGGGTGTGTCGTCGTGAGATGTTTGGCTTAAAGTGTTCTGAGATCGTGATGAGCGCTGTGCGTAGGCGCGCCCGGCAGAGCTGATGTGGGGCCAGATGGTGGCGACGTGCTCGGCTTCACCTCGCCCCGCTTGCGGGGAGAGGTCGGATTGCATCGCAGATGCAATCCGGGTGAGGGGGTACAGGTCTTTCCGCATACACCACCCGTGCGGCTGCCCCTCACCCCGACCCTCTCAGCGCGAGCGAAGCTCGTCGCGGCCCCGTAAGAACGGGGCGAGGGAGCGCACCTTCCGCGTCGCGAGGGCTCGGGTCCAGCGTCCATTTGAAACACCTCCCACACACAAACAGTCACCACCCCACAAACAAAAACCCCGCCATTTGCGGCGGGGCCCAGTCTGGGAGGGGCGAGCGGTGAGGCTTGCCGGTAGACCCAGTGAAAGATCAGGCGGGAATGCGCTCGTCCATGTCGTGCGGCTCGCGCAGCACGTAGCCGCGGCCCCACACGGTTTCGATGAAGTTGCGGCCTTCGGAGGCGTTGGCGAGCTTCTTGCGCAGCTTGCAGATGAAGACGTCGATGATCTTCAGCTCGGGCTCATCCATGCCGCCGTAGAGATGGTTGAGGAACATTTCCTTGGTGAGCGTGGTGCCCTTGCGGAGCGAGAGCAGCTCCAGCATCTGGTATTCCTTGCCGGTCAGATGCACGCGCTGGCCGCCGACTTCCACCGTCTTGGTGTCCAGGTTGACGACGAGGTCGCCGGTCTGGATGACCGATTGGGCGTGGCCCTTGGAGCGGCGGACGATCGCATGGATGCGGGCGATCAACTCGTCCTTGTGGAACGGCTTGGTCATGTAGTCGTCGGCGCCGAAGCCGAGACCCTTGACCTTGTCCTCGATACCGGCGAGGCCGGACAGGATCAGGATCGGCGTCTTGATCTTCGAGACGCGCAGCTGCTTGAGCACATCGTAACCGGACATGTCGGGCAGATTGAGGTCGAGAAGAATGATGTCGTAATCGTACAATTTGCCGAGATCGACGCCTTCTTCACCAAGGTCGGTCGTGTACACGTTGAAGCTCTCGGACTTCAACATCAGTTCGATAGACTGCGCGACGGCGCTGTCATCCTCAATCAGCAAAACGCGCATGCCAGTTCCCCATAGTCGCCGCTCCGGGCGTCAGGTCGGCCGCAATTGCGGCACTCAAAACGCCTTTGAACAACTGATTCGGATCCTGACGAGAGATGGTTAACAAATCCTGATTCACCTCTGCAAGCTCTATCCGTGCAATTTTTGTCGAATCGCCGTAAGATGTTGCGATGAAGCAGTTTTTCTTATCCGCCTTCGTTCAAGCTCCATGTTAAGAGAAGGACCTAACCGACTCTCGCATCTCACCGCTTTTTGAGGGCGGCAAGGCGAGCCACGTCAGTCACTCCAGACCATGACGTAATGATTAATGATGCGAGTAAACACAGAGTTAAACCGGACCCGCGAATCTGCCCTAACTTAAGGTTTTCGCAATGAAGGCTCTGGCCGAGCAGATCACCGACATCGACGCCGTGAACACCTTTGGTCGTGTCGTCGGCGTCAAAGGACTGATGGTTGAGATCGCCGGGCCGATTCACGCGATGTCGGTCGGCGCCCGCATCGTGATCGAGACCGGCAACAATTACATCCCTGCCGAAGTGATCGGCTTCTCCGGCAGGAATGCCGTAGTGATGCCGTTTGCGGGCCTGGAAGGCGTGCGCCGCGGCTGCCGCGCCGTCATCGCCAATGCGGCCAACCAGGTGCGGCCGTCGGCGGCCTGGCTCGGCCGCGTCATCAATGCGATGGGCGAGCCGATCGACGGCAAGGGGCCGCTGCCGCAAGGCGCATCTCCGGTTCCCTATCGGAACAATCCGCCGCCGGCGCATTCGCGCAGGCGCGTCGGTGCGCCGCTCGATCTCGGCGTGCGTTCACTGAACACCTTCCTCACCTGCTGTCGCGGCCAGCGGCTCGGCATCTTCGCCGGATCCGGCGTCGGCAAGTCCGTTTTGTTGTCGATGCTCGCACGCAACGTCGATGCGGATATTTCGGTGATCGGGCTGATCGGCGAACGCGGCCGCGAGGTGCAGGAGTTCCTGCAGGACGATCTCGGCGACGAGGGCCTGGCGCGCTCCGTCGTCGTCGTCGCCACCTCCGACGAGCCGGCGCTGATGCGCCGGCAGGCGGCGTATCTGACGCTCGCGATCTCGGAATATTTCCGCGACGAGGGCAAGGACGTGCTGTGCCTGATGGATTCGGTGACGCGCTGTGCCATGGCGCAGCGCGAGATCGGGCTGTCCGCCGGCGAGCCGCCGACCGCCAAGGGCTACACGCCGACCGTGTTCACCGAGCTGCCCAAGCTGCTCGAGCGCGCCGGCCCCGGCAGCGCCGAAGGAACCATCACCGGCATCTTCACGGTGCTGGTCGACGGCGACGACCATAACGAGCCGGTGGCGGACGCCGTGCGCGGCATTCTCGACGGCCATGTCGTGATGCAGCGCTCGATTGCCGAACGCGGCCGCTATCCGGCGATCAACGTCCTCAAATCGGTGTCGCGGACGATGCCGAAATCGGCCGACCCCGTATTCCTACCGACCATCATGCGGGCACGCCAGGTGATGGCGACCTATGCCGACATGGAGGAACTGATCCGGCTCGGCGCCTATCGCGCCGGCTCCAGCCCGGAGGTCGACGAGGCGATCCGGCTGCACGAGCCGCTCGAGGCCTTCCTGCGGCAGCGCAAGGACGAGGTCTGCGGTCTTCACGACGGGTATCGACAGCTGGAACAGATCCTGGGACGGTTGGAAACGGAAAGCTAACTTTGTCGGGTAATCATCCCCTCCATGTATTGAGCCTAGTCGGTGAGCCCAGGACGGGCGGCCGGCCGTGTCCCGCGCCGTCTACGGGACTTCTGGGGAGTATGAGTCGATGAAGTCGCGCGAAACGCTGATCCGCCTGAAGAAATTTCAGGTGGATGAGAAACGCCGCAGGGTGACGCAGATCGAGGGCATGATCGCTGACTTCCAGCGCATGTCGGCCGAGCTCGAGCGGGAAATCCAGACCGAACAGGAGCGGGCGGGGATCAACGACCCCGCGCACTTCGCCTATCCGACCTATGCCAAGGCCGCGATCCAGCGCCGGGAAAACCTGACGCGCTCGGCCGACGAGCTGCGGGTCCAGCTCGAGGACGCCAAGTCGGCGCTGTCCGAGGCGTTCGAGGAGATGAAGAAGGTCGAGCTGCTCGACGAGCGCGACCAGGCCCGCGAAAAGGCCGAGGAGAACGCCCGCGAGCAGGCCGACATGGACAGCATCGGCCTGATGCGGGCCCGGCTCGGCGTCATCGCCTGAGCCGGACCGCGCCGCGATCGGAGCTTTCGAAAAACCCGGGCCGCGAGGTCCGGGTTTTTCGTCGTTGCCGCGCGGGTGGAGAGTTGTGCACGACCTGTGCTACGGGGAAAGTCCAGCCATGTCCGTTTTCGGACCTGGGACAGTTTTGGGAGTGCGGCGATTTCTGGGGACGCTGAATGCTGACGCCGGCAGAGCTGGTCAAGTTGATCGCCGCGGTGGCCGGGCGGGACGAGGCTGCGTTCGAGCGCCTCTACGCGGCCACGCGCGCGAAACTCTACGGCGTCGTGCTCCGTATCTTGCATCGACAGGATCTCGCCGAGGAGGTCGTGCAGGAGACCTATGTGAAGGTCTGGAACAACGCTGCGCAATTCGATCCGGCGGTGTCTTCGCCCATCACCTGGATGGCGGCCATTGCGCGCAACCGCGCCATCGATCTGGTGCGTAAGCGCGGCGAGTTGTCGTTGGAGGATGAGCCCTCCGCGCTCGAGGTCGCGGCCGAGACGCCCGACCCTTTGGCCCGCCGGGAAATGTCGGAGGAGCTCAAGCGTCTGTTGGAATGCGTCGGCCGGCTCGAGCCCGACCGCCAGAAGCTCGTGCTGCTGGCCTACTACAACGGCTGGAGCCGCGAGCAGCTGGCGACCAAGTTCGAGGCGCCGGTGAACACGGTGAAGACCTGGCTCCGGCGGAGCATGATGGATATCCGCCAGTGTCTTGGTATCGGATGAGGTGCCGTTCGGGCTGGCGACAGACCTGACGGCGAGAGAGATCGGCAGAGACCTTTGTAGGGGGCGTGACCCGAACGTGTGATGGCGTATAGCGAAGACCATATCGCGCTGGCGGCGGAATACGCGCTCGGGACGCTCGATGCTGCCGAGCGTGCCCAGGTCGAGGCCATGTTGGCGGCGGACAAGGATTACGCCGTCCTCGTCCAGACCTGGGAATTCCGTCTCGGCCCGCTCAACCAGATGGTCGGTCTGGTCGAGCCGCGTCCGGAACTTTGGCAGCGAATCAAGGCCGAAATCGCGCGTTTGAGCGCGACAGCCGAGATCGTCGCGTTGCCTGAATCTGACGTGGTTGTCGAAGCTCCGGTCGTTGTCGCTCGTTCGGATCCGTCGGCCGCGGCCGCTCCGGAGGCGCCGCCGGTCGTGGCTGAAACTCCAGAGGTCGAGGCTCCCAAGGTCGAGGCGCCGAAGCGCGAAGCGCCACCGATTGAAGTCCCCAAAGTTGAACTCCCCAAGGCCGACGTCCCGAACGCTCGAGTCCCCAAGGCTGAAGTCCCCAAGGCTGAAGTCCCGAAGGCTGAAGTTGCCAATACCGAAGTCCCGGCCGTGGCGCCTCCGATCATCACGCCCCCGCGGACTGCGGCGCCGGTCCGCGATGTCGCGAACGACAACGCCAATGTCGTGCGGCTCTCTTCCAAGATCCGGCAGTGGCGCGCGGTGGCCAACGTGATGACGGCCGTCGCCGCCGCGCTGCTCGCGCTGGTCGGCGTCCAGGTCTATCGCCCGGACCTCCTCCCGCAGCCGCTGCGGCCGAAGCCGAGGCTCCAGATCGTCGAGACAAAGGCGCCGCCAGCGCCGCAATCCCAGGCTCAGTTCGTCGCTCTGTTGCAGAAGGATGCAGCGTCGCCGGCTTTCATTCTCACCGTCGATGCCGCCAGCAAGAGCTACACGGTGCGCCGGGTCGGTGCGTCGCCGGAGCCGGGCAAGAGCTTCGAGTTGTGGCTGGTGTCCGACAAGCTGCAGCGGCCGCGCTCGCTGGGCGTGATCGGCGGCAGCGACTTCACCAGCCGTCCCGTTCTGTCCGCCTATGATGCCGACACCGTCAACCGCGCCACTTATGCCGTCACGGTCGAGCCGGTAGGCGGGTCGCAGACCGGCGTCGCCACAGGTCCGATCGTGTTTACCGGCAAGCTGATCGAGACGGTGCCGCCGACACGCTGAGATGAAGCGCAAAAAAGAAAACGCCCGTGGGGAGCGGGCGTTTTCGGTAGTCGACTTGGGGTTGGGTCTACTACATATCCACGCGGCCAGTTGGGGGGCTGTGAGTACCGCGTGAATTCCGGAAATTCCTGTCAGCGAACCAGCGGTGTCTCCGAGCTCGTCACTGTGATCGGCTTGCCGGCCTTCATGACCTTCGCGGTCTGCGTGTAGCCGGAGTCGGCGTTGAGGCGGGCGGAGATGCCGAAGCCGGCCACCGCGATGCCAGCCACGAGTGCCACCACCACGATCTTGAGGTGGGTGGTCCGATCCGCGCTGTAAATCGAGTGGTTCATGGGAAGCCTCCTGCCGTCTTCCGCCTCTGCTGATTCGTGTGAGCCGGGCTCCGTCCGGTTCATCGTCTCGCATGCAAGAACGTAGGAAACCGCGATTCTGTTTCACAGAGCGCATCACAAGAGCGTGATAAGGCGTGATGTTTCGCGACCGGAATGCGGATAATTCTCGATTTATCATTCTATATCAATTATTTAGTTCGATGTTCGGTCTGCGGCTGGAAATTTCACCACCTAACGTAAATTTAAGAAATCGTTTGCCTGTGGCGGTAAAGCACAGGCTTGGTCCGCCCGGAAAAAGGCAAAGCCGGCGCCCCCCGCGCCGGCCTCCCGAAAAGCAACGTCCCGCCAACTCGCCGGTTCCGCGTTGGCATCGCCTCACACGCTTCCCACCGTCTTCAGCCGCGCCCGCGGATGGATCTCGGCCTGCGACAGCACCGTGGTCTGGGCGCGGAAGCGCTCGACCAGCGAGCGGACGAAGGGCCGGATCGCGGCCGAGGTGACCAGCACCGGCGATTCGCCCTCGCGGGCGGCGCGCTCGAAGGCGTCGCGGGTGGCGGTCATGAACTCCGACAGTTTCGACGGCTGCATCGCCAGGCTGCGCTCCTCACCCTGGCCGATCAGCGACTCCGCGAAGGCCTGCTCCCATTTCGCCGACAGCGCGATCAGCGGCAGATAGCCCATCGGCGAGGTGTTCTGGGCGCAGATCTGGCGGGCGAGGCGGGCGCGCACGTGCTCGACGACAACAGCCGGATTGCGTGAGAACGCGAGCGCGTCGGCGATGCCTTCGAGGATGGTCGAGAGGTCGCGGATCGAGATGCGCTCCGACAACAACAGCTGCAGCACGCGCTGGATGCCGGAGATGGTGACCTGGGTCGGCACGATGTCCTTGACCAGCTCGCTCTGCTCCTTCGGCAGCTCCTTCAGCAGCTTCTGAACCTCGCCGTACGACAGCAGGTCGCTCATATTGGCCTTGAGCAGCTCGGTCAGGTGGGTCGACAGCACGGTCGCCGCATCCACCACCGTGTAACCCTTGAGCGTCGCCTCTTCCTTCAGTCCGGCGTCGACCCAGGTGGCGGGCAGGCCGAAGGTCGGCTCCGTCGTATGGATGCCGGGCACCGCGACCTGGTTGCCGCCGGGGTCCATGACCATGAACTGGTTCGGCCAGATCTTGCCGGAGCCGGCGTCGACCTCCTTGATCTTGATGATGTAGGTGTTGGCCTCGAGCTGGACGTTGTCGAGGATGCGCACCGACGGCATCACGAAACCCATCTCGATCGCCAGCGAGCGGCGCAGCGCCTTGATCTGGTCGGTCAGCCGGTCGGTGCCGTCGGGGGCGTTGACCAGCGGCAGCAGCGCATAGCCGAGCTCGATCTTGAGATCGTCGATCTTCAGCGACGCCGAGATCGGCTCGTCCGGCGCCGGGCCTTTCGCGGCTTCGACCTTGTTTGCTTCCGTCGATGACGCGAGCTTCTGCTTCTTGTCCATGACGAAAGCGAGCGCCGCCGCGC
>JBARNF010000021.1:0-6680 GCA_049802835.1 Bradyrhizobium sp. | reverse complement strand
GCGCCGATCGCGCCGGGACAGCATGTTCACACACAGAACTGCGGCATGGGCGACTTCTCCAAGGACTATGCCTACGGCGTGGACGTGAAGCCGACGCCGAATTTCGATCTTCCGGCGACGTTCGAGGGCATTCGCCGCCCGGACGGTCGCGTCGCGACCCGCAACTACATCGGAATCCTGACCTCGGTGAACTGCAGCGCCCATGTCGCGAGCCTGGTCGCCGACGTCTTCAAGAAGAATCCATTTACGGGTGACAACCCGCTGGCCGACTATCCCAATGTCGACGGTGTCGTGGCGCTGACCCACAAGACCGGCTGTGGCATGACGCTCGACGAGCCGTTGAAGCTGTTGCGCCGGACGCTCGGCGGCTACGCGCGACACGTGAATTTTTCCGCAGTGATCGTACTTGGCCTCGGCTGCGAGGCCAATCAGATCGGCGGCTTGATGGAGGAGCAGAAGCTCGCCGGCCGGTTGCGTGCGATGGACATCCAGGAGGTTGGCGGCACCCGCAAGACGGTCGAAGCCGGGATCGCCTTCGTCAAGGATGCGCTCACCGATGCCAACAAGGTGAGGCGCGAGACGGTCTCCGCCAGCGAACTGACGGTCGCCCTGCAATGTGGCGGCTCGGACGGCTATTCCGGCATCTCGGCAAATCCGGCACTGGGGGCCGCCAGCGATCTCCTGGTGCGACATGGTGGCACGGTCATTTTGTCCGAGACACCTGAGACCTATGGCGCCGAGCATCTCCTGACGCGCCGCGCGGTCAGCCGCGACGTCGGTGAGAAGCTGGTCGCCCTGATGCGATGGTGGGAAGACTATACTGCGCGCGAAGGCGCCGAGATGAACGCCAATCCCAGCCCGGGGAACAAGGCGGGCGGCCTGACCACCATTCTGGAGAAGTCGCTCGGCGCGATGGCCAAGGCCGGCAGCACCAACCTGGTCGAGGTGCTCAACTATGCCGAGGCGGTCACCAAGAAGGGCTTCGTGTTCATGGACACGCCCGGCTACGATCCGGTCGCGGCGACCGGGCAGGTGGCGGGAGGCGCCAATCTCGTCTGCTTCACGACCGGCCGCGGCAGCGTATTCGGCTGCAAGCCGGCGCCATCCATCAAGCTGGCGACCAACACGCCGATGTACAAGCGGATGGAAGACGACATGGACGTCAACTGCGGAACCATCCTCGACGGCGAGGAGACGGTGCAGGAGTGCGGCCAACGCATCTTCGAGTTGATGCTGAAGACCGCCTCCGGGCAGCCGACCAAGAGCGAAAGCTTCGATTTCGGCGGAGCCGAGTTCGCGCCCTGGGTGCTCGGTGCGACGATGTAGCTGGGTAACTCAGCTATCGAGCCGGCCTGCATCTGATCACAGCTGAGATCGCAACATAGCTGAGATTTGATCGCAACTGAGATCAGATTGCAGGCGAGGAGCGCCGCCGCGGGCTGGCCGTGCTGGCCCTCGCGCGACAGCAGCGCCGGACAATTTACCGCTGGTGGCCCAGTCCGATGCCGAGCGCCAGAGCCTTCTGACGGAGCGAGCCCTCGGTCCGCTTCATCGCCTTGGCGATCTTGGCGACCGGGGTCTTGGACTTGGAGTGCTGCTTCAGCAGCTTGATATCGGCCGGCGTGTAGGGTTTCCGAGCCAACTTCTTCGTAGCTGCCTTCTTAGCTGTCTTAGCCACTTGATTCTCCTTTCAACGAGAGTGTCCTAAATAGCACGTGTAGTCGAGCTATCAAGCAATTGCGGCGGATGCAACGCTATTAGTTCTTGTTAGTTCATATTTCGGGGTTAACCCGAACTATGGCGATCCAGTCAATCTTCCGTGAGCATGTTCCGGGTTTCCGCTGTGGACAACTCAGCAGAAACGCGCAGTCCGCAGGCCGCTGTTCTGCACCCGTTCTTCAAATAACCGGACGACATGCCGTGACCGGAAGGAAAAACGACCGGTTTGTGCCCCTGATGCACCTGACTCGTCGGTGGTCGGCTGGCAAAAAGGGCTCGGAAAGCGTCGTTTTGAGCTCAGGATAGTTCATAGGCAGCTCTGCCCGTTGTTAGTGCTTGATCCCTGAGCATAGCAATGTTCTGCTTAAAAAAGTTGCTGGAGCTTCGAACCCCCACGTGTCCATCTACGTCGCATTACATCACGTCACCCATTACAAATACGATCGTCCGGTGGAGCTGGGCCCGCAGACCATCCGTCTGCGTCCGGCACCGCATACCAGGACGCCTGTGCTGAGCTACTCGCTCAAGATCACGCCAACGAACCATTTCGTGAATTGGCAGCAGGACCCGCAGGGCAACTGGCTGGCGCGCTACGTCTTTCCGGAGAAGGTGAACGAATTCAAAATCGAGGTCGACTTCACGGCGCAGATGACCGTGATCAACCCGTTCGACTTCTTCGTCGAGCCTTACGCAGATAGCTTCCCGTTTGCCTATCCCGAGAGCCTGAGGGCTGAGCTCGCCCCCTATCTGGAAACGATCGAGCCTGGGCCGCTGTTCGCTGATTATTTGAAGTCGATTCCGCGCGAAGCCGACAACACCGTCAACTATCTCGTCGATCTCAACTCTGAGCTGCAGAAAAAGATTCGTTATATCATCCGGATGGAGCCGGGCGTTCAGACGCCTGAAGAGACGCTGACGAGCTCGGCAGGCTCGTGCCGTGATTCCGCTTGGCTGCTGATCCAGACGCTGCGGCACCTCGGGCTCGCTGCCCGGTTCGTCTCCGGCTATTTGATTCAGCTCCGTCCCGATATCGATCCGATCGAGGGGCCGCGCGAGGTCGAGAACGATTTCACCGATCTGCACGCCTGGGCCGAGGTCTATCTGCCCGGCGCCGGCTGGATCGGCTTCGACGTGACATCGGGCATGCTCGCCGGCGAGGGGCATATCCCGGTGGCGGCGACGCCGCATTACCGATCCGCCGCACCCATCAGCGGCAGTGCTGGCATTGCCGAGGTCGACTTCCACTTCGAAATGAATGTGAGGCGCATCCGCGAAGCGCCGCGGATCACGCGGCCATTCTCTGATGATGCGTGGACCGACCTCGACCGGCTCGGTGAGGCTGTCGATGCTGATCTCGCGGCTGATGATGTGCGCCTGACGATGGGCGGCGAGCCGACCTTCGTATCGATCGACGACATGGAGTCGGAGGAGTGGAATACGGCCGCCGTCGGCCCGACCAAGCGGGGCCTTGCCGACAGCCTGATCAGGCGGCTGCGATCTCGTTTCGCGCCCGGTGGTCTGCTCCATTACGGCCAGGGCAAATGGTATCCCGGCGAGAGCCTGCCGCGCTGGGCGTTCGGACTTTACTGGCGCAAGGACGGCGAGCCGATCTGGCGCAATCCGGACCTGATCGCAAGCGTCGACGGACCCCGCGTGGCCACGATCGCCGACGCGCAGCGTTTTCTCGATACGACGGCCGAGACGCTCGGGCTCGAGCCCGACTACGTATTGCCGGCATTCGAGGATCCCGCGCATTGGCTGCAGAAGGAAGCGGCGCTGCCGGAGAATGTCGACGCGCTCGATTCCAAGCTGGCCGATCCGGAAGAGCGCGCACGCATGGCGCGCGTGTTCGATGAAGGGCTTCACATTCCGCGCGGTTTCGTGCTGCCCGTTCAGCGCTGGAACGCGCAATCCAAGCGCTGGCGCAGCGAACGCTGGGCGCTCCGGCGCAAACGGCTGTTCCTGATCCCCGGCGACTCGCCGCTCGGCCTGCGGCTGCCGATTGCCTCCTTGGTGTACATCCCGCCGGAGGACTTCCCGTACATTCACGAGCAGGATCCGATGGAGGCGCGCGGACCGCTGCCGGTGTTCGCGCCGGGCCGTCCGGTGATCGTGCCGCAGGTGGCGCCGCTCGAGAGGCCCGATCGCGTGCCGCAGCAGGACGTCCAATATCAATCCTGGGGCGGACCGGGCATCCGCACCGCGATGTCGGTCGAGATCCGCGACGGCATTCTCTGCGTATTCATGCCGCCGGTCGAAGACGTCCAGGACTATCTGGAACTGATCGCAACGGTCGAAGCCACCGCCGAGGCGATGCAGATCAAGGTTCACGTGGAAGGTTATGCGCCGCCGTTCGATCCGCGCGTCGAGGTGATCAAGGTGACGCCCGATCCCGGTGTGATCGAGGTCAACATCCAGCCGGCCTCGAGCTGGCGGCAGGCGGTCGACATCACCTTCGGCCTCTATGAGGACGCCGCCAAGGTGCGGCTCGGCGCCAATCGCTTCCTGATCGACGGTCGCCACACCGGCACCGGCGGCGGCAATCACGTCGTGGTCGGCGGCAGCTCGCCACCGGATTCGCCATTCCTGCGCCGTCCGGACCTGCTGAAGAGTCTCGTCCTGTACTGGCAGCGGCATCCGGCGCTGTCCTATCTGTTTTCGGGCATGTTCATCGGGCCGACCAGCCAGGCGCCGCGCATCGACGAGGCGCGGCACGACAGCCTCTATGAGCTCGAGATCGCCCTCGCCCATGTGCCCCAGGTCGGGCAGAGCGTGCCGCTGTGGCTGGTCGACCGTCTGTTCAGGCATTTGTTGGTCGACATCACCGGCAACACCCATCGCGCCGAAATCTGCATCGACAAGCTCTATTCGCCGGAGGGGCCGACAGGTCGGCTTGGCCTGGTCGAGTTCCGTGCGCTCGAAATGCCGCCCGATCCCCGGATGTCGCTGGCGCAGCAGCTCCTCATCCGCGCGCTGATCGCCAAACTGTGGCGCGAGCCGCAGGACGGCAAGTTTGTGCGCTGGGGCACCGCGCTGCACGACCGCTTCATGCTGCCTCACTTCATCTGGCAAGACTTTCTTGATGTGCTGGATGAGCTGCGGTCGTCCGGCTACGACTTCTCGCCGGAGTGGTACCAGGCGCAGCTCGAATTCCGCTTTCCGACCTTCGGTCGGGTCCACCATGGCGGCGTGACGCTGGAGCTGCGGCAGGCGCTGGAGCCCTGGCACGTGCTGGGTGAGGAGGGTGCGGCCGGCGGCACAGTCCGGTACGTGGACTCTTCGGTCGAGCGACTTCAAGTGAAGGCTGAAGGCTTCATCGAAGGCCGTCATCTCGTCACCTGTAATGGTAGGACGATGCCGATGACCTCTACGGGGCGCTCTGCGGAGGCCGTGGCCGCGGTGCGCTTCAAGGCGTGGCAGCCGGCCTCCGGCCTGCACCCGACCGTTCCGGTGCATTCGCCGCTCACCTTCGACCTGATCGATACCTGGAACGGTCGTTCCCTGGGGGGCTGCGTCTACCACGTGGCGCATCCGGGTGGCCGCAGCTACGACACCAAGCCGATCAACTCTTACGAGGCGGAGGCGCGGCGGCTCGCCCGCTTCCAGGATCACGGCCATACGCCGGGACGAATCGTGTTGCCGCCCGAGGAACGCACAAATGAATTCCCGATGACCCTCGACTTGCGCAGGCCGCTCCTGCATTGATGGAACGGAGTTTGCGCGGAGGATCAGGGTATGGACGGCCCGGGCGGCCAGGACCAGGGAGCGAGCCCCGCCGCCGGTCGGCTGGCGGCGCGTCCGGTCTTGCGTCGTGCCGCGCAATGGGCCCGCGACTATGCGCGGCTGCCGGGGATCCCCGATGAGTTCATCGGCGCCGACGGCCAGCCGCGGCCGGTCTGGACTCGCTTCGCCGACACGTTCGCCGCACTCGCGCCGACCGACGTCGACCGCCGCTTCGCTGCTGCCGATCGCCATCTGCGCGAGGCCGGCGTCACCTATCGGGCGCCCGGCGACAACGCCGAACGATCGTGGCCGCTGAGCCACTTGCCGCTGCTGATCGACGAGGTCGAGTGGGCGCAGCTGTCCCAAGGCATCGCCCAGCGTGCCGAGCTGTTCGAACGGGTCCTCAAGGACATCTACGGCGAGGGCCGGCTGGTCGCGAGCGGCGCGCTGCCGGCGGCTGCCGTCGCTGGCTCCAGTGAATATCTGCGCCCGGTCTACGGCGTCAAACCGCCAGGCGGCCGTTTCCTCAGCATCTATGCCGCCGACATTGGCCGCGGTCCTGATGGGCGCTGGTGGGTGCTCAGCGACCGGACCCAGGCGCCCTCGGGCATGGGCTATGCGTTGGAAAACCGGCTGGTGCTGTCGCGCGCCTTCTCCTCGATCTACAAATCGATGAATGCGGAGCGGCTGGCGCCATTCTTCGAGGCCTTTCGCGACTCGCTGCGCGCCAGCGCCGATCGTGACGAGCCGCGCATCGGCGTGCTGACGCCGGGCACGTTCAGCGAGACCTATTTCGAGCACGCGACGCTCGCGCGCTATCTCGGCTTCCTGCTGGTGGAAGGCGACGATCTCGCCGTCAGCGGTGACCGCGTGCACATCCGCACCGTCGCGGGCCTGAAGCGCGTCGACGTGCTGCTGCGGCGGCTCGATTCCAACTCGCTCGACCCGCTCGAGCTCGATGCGGCCTCGCGGCTCGGCGTCGCCGGCCTGATGGATGTCGTGCGCAAAGGCGGCGTCGTGATTGCCAACATGCCGGGCTCCGGCGTGCTCGAGGCCCGCGCGCTGCTCGGCTTCGTGCCGAGCCTGTCCCGGCGCGTGCTCGGTGAGGATCTCAAGATCCCGCACATCGCGACCTGGTGGTGCGGCCAGAAATCCGCGCGCGACGAGGTGCTGTCGCGGCTCGAGGATTTCGCGATCGAAGGCGCCTATGGCCGTGCCGTGCCGGGCTTCGCCAGCAG
>JBARNF010000020.1:0-5963 GCA_049802835.1 Bradyrhizobium sp. | reverse complement strand
TACACCTACACCTATCAATGCACCGACCTGATCGGCAAACGCATGGTGCCGATGATCACCGAGGTGCGCGCGCGCACCCTGGACGAGTTCGGCCCCCTGCTCCGCCACAGCGGCGAGGAATACTTCCTGGTGACGCGCGGCACCATCGCCGTGCACACCGAGTTCTACGCCCCGGAGATCCTCAACGAGGGCGACGGCATCTATCTCGACAGCACCATGGGCCACGCCTACCTCAACGCCGGCGACACGGAGTCAGCCCAAGGCGTCTGCCTCTGCACCAGCGAGCAGGCCGATCTGTTCGAGCAGTTGCACAGGATTGCGCGGAAGGATGCGGTGGAGTGAGCGTGAGCGGCTGGACTTGAAGTCGAGACCGCAACGCGTGATGCTGATCGCCACCAGGCACGCCGATCGGCAGCGGGAAACCCATGATGGCGAGGGAACGACAGCTCGTTCAGCGACAGATCGGCGCGAGATCATCGGACCTGCGCGGTCCGCGCCGGAGCAAGGGCCTCAGCCTGCAGCGGCGCGAAGCCGGCAACACCACGGCACTGCCCGCCGTCCCGCCGATCGTGCATCAGGTGCTGCGCTCGCCAGGCCAGCCGCTCGAAGGCGCGACCCGCGCGTCGATGGAAGCGCGCTTCGGCCAGGACTTCGCCAGGGTTCGCGTGCACGCCGATGAGCACGCGGCGCAATCGGCGCGCGCGGTGGACGCGCAGGCGTATACGGTCGGTCACAACATCGTCTTTGGCTCCGGCCGCTATGTGCCGGGCACGCCCGGCGGCCAGAGATTGCTTGCGCATGAGCTTACCCATGTCGTGCAGCAGAGCGGTGGGGTCGCGGGCCAGGCGGTCTCGTCCCTTCGCATCGACGACACCGGCGAAATGGAGGCCCACACCGCAGCCGCAGAGATTGCCGACGGCGGCCGCGCGGCGCCGGTTGCTCGTCGCAACGATATCTCTCTGCAGCGGGATGACGCGTCCGGCGGGACCGCGCGTCGCGCGCCGGACAAATCCGCCGATGAGTTCTATGCCTCGCTGATCCGCAGCGGTGTCTCCCTTCGGCAGTCGGTTGAGCACACACACTGGCCCTCGCCGCAGGCGCGGGCGAATTTCATTCAGGGCTACCTGCGCTACACCAGGACCCATTGGCTCGAAAAGGAGTACTCGCAAGCGATCGCAGCGTATCCCTCGGGCGGGCAAGTCGCCCAGCCACCGGCCGCAAGCGCCGCTCCCCGCCCACCCGCAAGACCGGCGCCTCCTGCCATTGCCAGGCTGCCATACCTGGAGCGGCCGGTCCGCCTCGTGCAGTTCAAACGATTGGGCTTCCTCGGCATGACTGGGGTCATCATGGTGACACCCCACCGGCCGTCGATCCAGACAGGTCCCGATCCGACCGCCGGGTACAATTTCGACACCTATCTCGTGAACGCCGAGGGCGGCGACCCGGTCCCTGCACAATCCCTCGGCGGCACGCGCTATCGCGTGCTGATGGGAACCCCGGAGTGTCCCGGTTGCCATTTCGGACGCGGCATCGAAATCGATCTCGCCGGCGAGCATCCATTGTTCATTGCAGGCCAGATGGGACTGGCAGCCGTGCCCATTGCCGTGGAAATGCTCGCCGCCGAGGAGGTCGCGCAACTGAGGGGGCTCGCAGGTGGCGCGAAGGCGCCGGCGACGCCGGCAAGGCCTTCGGTCGACCCGGACATCAGCGCCCGGGTCGAGCGGGCGTTTCAAGAACATGGCGGAGCCGCGCCGAAAACAATCACCCCGAGCGCTGCGGCCAGGCCAACTCCATCTCTGGCCAGGCCCGCACAGATTCTCGAGTCGGAAGGCGCGGCTCCGCGCGGCAGGCAGTTCCAGAGCGCGTCCGCGCAGACATCACGTTCGATGAAGACGGCGATCCGGGCCGACATCGGCGAAGCCGAAGCCTACAAGGCGGCGCTCGGGCGTGGGGAAGTCGGTTTGGAGCGCCCCGGCGGCGCCAATGTCGAAGGCACGGACTTCATCACCGCGGGGCGCGAACCGAAGGGAGAGATGGTGGTCTACGCGAACGATACCAAAACCACGACCGTCGGCAAATTTCCCAAGCCGGCGGGCGGCCCTCCGCCCAGGACGTGGCAGCAGGCGGTCCGGGATGCGGTCGATCCGCGACGGCTCAAGCTCAACAACCCGAAGCTCGAAGCCGAAATCCGGGATGCGGTCGCTAAAGGACGGGTCGTGCGACGCCAGGTGAACGTGAACTACTCGCCTGCGGGCCAGGGCCATATCGAGTTCAAATGACATGGCAACCGGTGACATGGCCAACCAGGCCCGTGACGCGGAGGAATGCGGACCGCGCAGCAGGCCGCCGATGTCGTGAACATCTCTCGTCCGTTTCTGATCTCGCTGCTCGACAAGGGCCTGATCCCCCATGACACCGTAGGCCGGCATCGTCGCATCAAGGCTGCCGACCTGTTCACGTATGAGCGCAGCCGAGACAAGACGCACCGCGACGCACTTTCGGGACTTGCCGCACTCGATGGGGAGCTGCTGTAGGCCGCGGTTCGCCATCGCCTCACCGCCTTTGTCGATACTTGCACGCACGTCAGCGTGCTGAGGCGAAATCTCCTGCTCTCGCTGGTGGAAGCGGAGTTTTTCCATCTCAGATGGTTGGCAGCGGTGCTCGACGAAACACACAGGGTTGTGGAAGAACTCACCGGAAGCGCAGCCTCCAGGATGCTGCCGACCTCCGCACGGGCGCAGGCCCATATCGAAGCCGCATTCGAAGATGCGATGGTCGATCGATACGATCACCTGCTTCTGCGTGCGCCGACCTGCCTGACTCAGGCGATGCGCATTGCGCATGTGCTGGCGGCGGCCGTGAAAACGCTGATCTCGATGATCGTCACAGAGAATCTGAAAGACTTTCCTTCAAGGATCGTTTCGGCACCCACCGTCGAAGCGAAGTCGGCCGCCCCCCCTCATTGCCGACACCATCGCTCTCATCCCCCGGAAGGGCCGTCGCCGCCATTCGCCGGATGAGGCAGCGCTTCAAGCGGCCAGGGACCGGACTAGCTCGCGTCACTGACCAAGCCGCTCCGTGATCAAGGGAGCAAGCTGCTGGCGCGCCAGCCACACCGACGCGAACGGCCGCAGGTGAACCGTGTCTGCGGTAATCAGCCCCTCTTTCGGATCGTGTCCAAGATAGCTCAGACAACCCTCCGAGCCGCAGAACTGCTTCATCTCGTCTACAAACTCAAATGGTTCGTCAGGTTGTAGCTGCGACTGAAACGTCTTGGTGAAGGCCATCAACTCGTCGTCCAGGTGACCTTGGATATAGCGCGGAACCTCGGGCCAGTAGTTGTCAAGAACAACCTTGTAGAGAAATGGCTTCCAGTGCGGTCGCTGTCCCAGCACGAGAACGTGCTTCACGCCGTAGCTCTTTACGATCCGCGCAAACCGTCGAATGTAGGCAACGTCGAAGGAGTTGTTGGACGATAGCAGCAGGACCGTGGGCGGGTCAGCCTCGATGCGTTGCATCGCAAAGTAATTCGCCATGTGGCAGTGGTGGATTGCGATGATGCGTTCGATCACTTCGCTGACCTGACATCCCGAGCTCCAGATCAATAGCAGCGAAACGGTCTTCGGCAGAACCTCGTAAAGACCATGATAGAGGTCGGACGCGTTGGAGTCTCCAATGATCATGACGCTCTGCTCGGAATGGCGAGTGTAGCAGCTCGAATCGATGGCATTGCGGGGCGCAATCGTTGGAATTTTCGCGTCCCATGCATAGAAGTTGCATTGGTTTTGCGAGATATAGTTGATGTATTCGGCCTGCAGCCTGGGCGAAGCTACGCTGAAGTAATCGGCATAGGCGGCCTTGTCCCGTTCGAGGCGGCCCGGAAAGCCCTTGCTTGTGACATCCACGACCCCGAACACGCCGATCGCGGCCATTGCGGTCATCAAGGCGGGAATAGAGACCTTCCTCGCTCGTTGCCCGAACCGGATGGGCTTTTCCACGAATTGATAGGTGAGCCAGGCGAGCACGACGGAACTCGCGACTAAAACGGCCACAAGCTCGGGCGGAGGCGGAATATTGCCGAAATGGATTCGCGCGAAGGTCAGGAGAGGCCAATGCCAGAGATAGAGCGGGTAGCTGATCAGCCCGAACCAGACCATAATTTTGTTGGACAGCGCCCACCGATTGAGCCAAGCCTCAGGACCGGCCAGAATGATGAGATAAGTGCCAGTGACCGGCAATAAGGCCCACCAGCCGGGAAACTCGTGACGCCGGGTCACCACGATGGTCGAAGCCAGGACCAGGGTCATACCCAGCGTCGAAAGCACGTGGCGGTAGGCCCGATCGGCGTCGACGCCCCGTTCGAAGAAGATGCCGGCGAGAACTGCAGCGATCGTGCGTTCGATCCAAACAGCGATTGGGGGTGGAAATAGCATGAGGTTCGCCAGGCTCGCGCCGGCCGCAAGCTCCCACAGGCGCGATGCGGGGGAATAGAACGCCGCGGCGGGGTCGGTCGATGTCGCCTTGACGCTGTAGGCCAAAGAACTCACGAGGACAGTGGTGATCAGGACAAATCGATTGAGGCGGCCTCGCCAGGCCAGCAGCATCAGAGCCGGCCAAACCAGGTAAAACTGCTCCTCCACGCCGAGCGACCAGAGGTGCAGCAGGATCTTGGAGTCCGATGCGACGTCGAAATACTTCGCCTCCTTCCATAGCGCGAGGTTGGCAATGAATCCTGCGCCGGCAGCCGTATGCTTGCCGAGTCGGGCGAAATCGTCCGCCCAAAGTAGGAAGGCGCCTGTGATCAGGCAGAAAGACAGCACGATCACCAGTGCCGGGAAGATTCGGCGCACGCGGCGAGCATAGAAGTTCGCCAGGGTGAAGCGCCTGATCGAGAGATCAGTCAGGATGATCGTCGTGATCAGGTAACCCGAGATCACGAAGAAGACGTCCACACCGACGAATCCACTGCGCAGCGTCTGCGGGAAGGCGTGGAAGATGACGACGGACAGCACTGCGATGGCGCGCAATCCGTCAATGTCGGGTCGATAGTCGCTCGCATGGATCGCGACGCGACCATCGACCGCGCTGTGTTTGTCAGTTCCGTGCACCTCGGATGGCCCCCTGCCCCGGCCGGCCGGCAATCGCCGAAAGGCGATTGGTAGTACCACCACAACCCTGGGAAGTCGACAATTCCTGGTGTGGAACGTGCCACTGCTCCGCCAAGCGGCGGTTCAGGAGCTATTGGGGGGAGGCCATTCGAAATTGCGCGCTACACTTCATGAACTCACGACGCCCCAGCCAGCTCCCGGTAGTCGCTGATCCGGCGATGGGGCGAGACGATTTGGGGGAGGAGTGCCGGGGCTTCGGTGCAAACGTCCTCCGCGAACACTCGGGCTTGGATGGGCCAATGCGCTTCGCGAGGTCCGGCGGCCGCCGCACCACGGGCCAGCAGCGCGCCGCCGAAGGCGATGCCGAACAGCCGCAGATAGCTCGATGCCACGAACAGCTTGTCCCACTCTGCGGTCGAGGCCGACAGCAGATGCGCGGTGGCCTGCTGCCACGCCGCGAGCGCCGCGGTGATGGGGCCGATCGACGGACCGATGATATCAGCAGCAGACACCAGATCGGCGCGGCATTGCTCGATCAGTGCCGCCAATGGCGCGCCGCCGTCACGGCCGATCTTGCGGGTGACGAGATCGATCGCCTGGATGGCGTTGGTGCCTTCGTAGATCGGCGCGATGCGGATGTCGCGCAGCAGCTGCGCCGCGCCGGTTTCCTCGATGAAGCCCATGCCGCCATGCACCTGGACGCCGAGCGAGGCGACCTCGCATCCGACGTCGGACGCGAAGGCCTTGACGACCGGCGTCAGCAGGCTGGCGCGGGTCTCCGCGTCGTGCCGCTCCGGCGCGGTTGCAGCGCGCTCCGCCATGTCGATGGCGGCGGCCGCCGCATAGGCGATGGCC
>JBARNF010000019.1:0-1558 GCA_049802835.1 Bradyrhizobium sp. | reverse complement strand
GCGGATGCCATCGAAGAGATGGCCGGGCCGCGCTCGGGCTGAGGACCGCCGAAGGCGCATCTCGCAGGATTGGGCCGTCAAGCGACGCGCGTATTCACACCCACGGCCTTGCGGCCTTGGCGTTCGCCTCGAAGTCGTTGATCTTGTTTTCCTTGACCATCGTCAGGCCGATGTCGTCGAGGCCGTTGAGCAGGCAGTGCTTGCGGTGGGCGTCGATCTCGAACCGGATCATGCCGCCGTCCGGCCCGCGGATCTCCTGCTTCTCCAGATCGATGGTGAGCGTGGCGTTGGCGCCGCGCTCGGCGTCGTCGAACAGCTTGTCCAAATCCTGCTGCGGGACTTTGATCGGCAAAATCCCGTTCTTGAAGCAGTTGTTGTAGAAGATGTCGCCGAACGAGGTGGAGATGACGCAGCTTATACCGAAGTCCAGCAGCGCCCAGGGGGCGTGCTCGCGCGAGGAGCCGCAGCCGAAATTGTCGCCGACGACCAGGATCTTCGCCTTGCGGTAGGCCGGCTTGTTGAGGACGAAATCGGGGTTCTCGCTGCCGTCGTCGCGATAGCGCTTCTCCGAGAACAGGCCGCCGCCGAGCCCGGTGCGCTTGATGGTCTTCAGGTACTGCTTGGGGATGATCATGTCGGTGTCGACATTGATCATCTGCAGCGGCGCCGCGATGCCTTCGAGCGTGGTGAACTTGTCCATCCCAAAACCTCTCCTTCGTCATTCCGCCGCAAGCTCTGACTCGTCATGCGCGGGCTTGACCCGCGCATCCCGCTTAGGGTGGCACCGTGCTCACCTGATCGGGATGGCCGGGACACGCCCGGCCATGACGACGTCGGGAGGCAACGGCCAAAGACCCCCGGAATGACGAGCCTCTTATGCTCAGCCCTCCGGCACGGGTCAAGCTCCGCTCACCCCGCGGCCTGCTCTAGCGCCTCCATGTCGTCGTCGCTCATGCCGAAATGGTGGCCGATCTCGTGCACCAGCACGTGGGCGATGATGGCGCCCAGCGTCTCGTCGTGCTCGGCCCAGTAGTCGAGGATGGGGCGGCGGTAGAGCCAGATCATGTTGGGCATCTGCACCGGCGCGCTGTCCGAGCGGAACGGCAGGCCGACGCCGTGGAAGAGGCCCAAGAGGTCGAACTCGCTGTCGAGCCCCATGTCATCCAGCACCTCGTCGGTGGGAAAGTCCTCCACCTGGATGACGAGCCCGTCGCAGAGCTTGCGGAATTTCTGCGGCAGGCGGGAAAACACCTCGCCGGCCAGCACCTCGAGCTCGGCCAGGGACGGGGCCTTGGCCTCGCGCCACGCCAGGGGATCGGAGGGCGGGTGATCGGACATGGGACGTTTGTAGGGGAGGCGGGCGGCGCGGCCAAGCGGCTTGCCGGGGACGATTGACGCAGGGGCGAGGATCGGCGACCGTAAATGCCGGGATCGGCGAGGGAGAGTGCGATGCGCCTGGCAGGACTGACGCTGATCATGGGGCTGGCGCTGCTCATGCTCGACGGCGCGGCCTTCGCGCAGGCGCCGGGCGCCCGGGCGCAGGCCACCGAGTCCACCC
>JBARNF010000018.1:0-6164 GCA_049802835.1 Bradyrhizobium sp. | reverse complement strand
CCATTGGTCCGTCGGGTCTGACTGGGAAAGCGGATGCGCGCGAAAACGAATGTCATCGTCGCCCCGGCGTGAGGGGACGCCGGGGCGACGAGCCGCCGATCAGGGCTTCGGCGGCGGATTCGACGGCGTGTATTGCGCCATCGGATCCTTCTTGGTCAGGTCGCAGCCCGCGTCGCCCAGCCAGTACGGCTTGATGTCCGCCCAGACCTTGGGGAACGAGATCGAATGATCGGCGCCGACCTTGGCGAGATAGATCGTGTGCGACATGTGCTGGCTCTTGGGGTCGATGCAGACCTTGCCTTCCGGCGCATCCATGCAGACGTCGCCCATCGCGATCACCTTGCGGATCTCGTCGCGGTTGGTCGACTTCGCCCGCTCCACCATCTGCTTGTAGAGGTAGAGCGCGAGATAGGAATTCTCGGCCTCCTGGTTCACGTAGGGCTCGTTCGGGAACTTGGCCTTGAACTTGGCGTAGAATTCCTTGCTCTTAGGACTGTCGATTTCCTCGATATAGTTGGTGGTGACGTACATGTCCTTCAGGCTCGGCGGCTTGAAGCGCTTGTGCTCGTAGCCCTGGCCGACGTTGACGGAGGACGCCATCGGCAGGTTGACATTGGCCGAGGCCGCCTGCTCGTAGTACGAGGCCTGCGCGGTGCCGACCAGCAGGGTCACGACGAAGTCGGGCTTGGCCTTCTGGATGTTCTGGATGCTCTGCGAGAACTGCGACACGCCGAGCGGGATGAACTCCTCGCCGGCCATCTCGCCGCCGTTCTCCTTGACGATCTTGCGCACCCATTCGGCCGAGATCTGGCCGAAATTGTAGTCGGCGGCCAGCGTGTAGACCTTCTTGCCGTAGGCCTGCATCATGTACGGAATGAGCGTCGAGAACTGCTGCTCCGGCACCGCGCCGGTGACGACCATGTGGCCGTCGCAGACGCCGCCTTCATACTGGTTGTTGTAGAAGGCGAAGCCGTTGAACTGGTCGACGATCGGCCGGTAGGCCTCGCGCGAGGCCGAGGAGAAGCCGGCGAACACGGCATCGACCTTGTCCCGCTGCAGCACGCGGCGCATGAACTCCTGATAGCGCGTGTTGTCCGACTGGGTGTCGTAGGTCACGAGCTCGAGCGGGCGGCCCATGATGCCGCCGGCCTTGTTGATCTCCTCGGTCGCCAGCTGGATGGCGTGGACCTTGCCGATGGTCGCCGCGGCGAAATCGCCGGACTGGTCCTCGAGCACGCCGAGCTTGATCGGATTTTCCGCGGCAAACGCGCCTGACGCGAAGACAAGCGTCCCCGAGAGGGCCGCGGCGCGCAGCCCCCGCACTACAGATCTGGTCATGTGATGCTCCTACATCGCTTGCTTGTTGCCGCCTTGCAGCGTGATGCTGCTCGGGCGTTCGGGCGTATCGGGCGGCCTCGCCCGTCTCTTCAGGAACTCCTCGCAATAGAGCTCCAGGCTCTGCCGCGCCCGCATGCTGTCGCGGCGAAGCGCGGAATAGGCGTCGTCGTCGTTGAGGCCGGTGTCCTGCATCAGCAGCACGACGGCCCGGATCACGGCGCGACGGCCACGACGGCGGGCCTCGAGATCCTGCAGCTTCTCGTACATCTCCGTGCGCAATAGGAACTGGTTGATGCCCAGGAACAGCGACGTGTAGACCGCGCCGCCATGCACGGGCTTGCGCAGGAACGAGGTCGCGCCGAGATTGACCAGCGCCTTGAGCCGGCTTGGCGCCTCGACGCCGACGAGGCCAATGACCGGCACCGGCGGCAGTTTCGATGCAGGGTTCACCTCGACGGCAACGGCATCTTCCAGATCACCGTCGACGAACAGGATGTCCCGCTCCGGCTGCAGGGTTCCGACGTCGATCCGTGCACGGCCGTCGACGATCTCAGGATATTCGCAGGCGACGCCGAGCTTGGCGAGCGTCGTCTCCAGCGTGGTTTCCCACCCTGCCCGCCTCGTGATCACGAGCGCGCGGCCGCCCTTGAAGTTCTGCAGCAATCGGAAGGTCATGACTTCACCATTCGGAGCAGCGGTGGACGCATGGCCGTCGCAAAGCGCGGCGACGACTGCACGAGATAGGGATCTGGCGCGATCGGCTGCCGCGCTTCCAGCAGCAACTCGAACTGACCGTCGGCCGATGACCGGCCGATGCGCGGCGTGAGCCAGGCATGATAGGTCTGCGGATCGATGCGCACCTCTCCCTGCGGCGCGATCAGGCGCTGATTGGCGACGGCGCACCGTACGAGCCGCGATTCGTCGCTGCCCGCCTGCGCCAGCGTTGCCGCCAGCAGCTTGACGGCGATGTAGGACGCCTCTGCGTCCGCCGACACCACCGGCCCGTCAGGAAAGGCGCTGGTGTAGTTCAGCATGAAGGCCGCATTCTCGGTCGTATCGAGCGACGAGAAATACACGCTCGACGACAGGTGCCCGTCGACCGCGTCAGCGCCGATCTCCTGCAGCTCGGGCTCCGACAAGGTGCAGCTGGCGACCGGGATGTCCTTGGCCTGGTCGATACCGGCGGCACGGCAGGCGGCGCGGAAGGCGCGAAAGAACGCGTAGGCGCTGGTGCCGATCAGGTTGTTGAACACGAAGTCCGGGCGCTGGTCGAGGATGGCCGCGATGACCTGATCGAACTCGGTGTCGCCGACCGACAGATAGCGTTCCGACAGCACCGTGCCGCCGCGCGCCGTCAGCGCCTCGCGGAAGATGCGGTTGTTCTCCCACGCCCAGATGTAGTTGGAGCCGACGCAGAACGCCCGCTTGCCGATCCGCGACGCCAGGAAGTCGACCAGCGGCAGCACGTGCTGGTTGGGTGCCGCGCCCGTATAGATGACGTTGTCCGAGCTTTCGAACCCTTCATAGTGCGACGGATACCAGAGCAGCCCGTCGAACTTCTCGAAGCAGGGAATGACCTCCTTGCGGCTCGACGAGGTGTAGCAGCCGACCACCTGGCGAATGCCGGAACTGAGGAGATCGCGGGCCAGCGCGCGATACTGCGCGAGATCGCCGGCCGGGTTGACCACCACGGGCTCGATCGCAATCGGGCCGTTGCCTGCGTTGATCTCGGCGAGAGCGAGCTGCGCGCCGTTCAGCATCGAGCGTGCGACGACGCTGTACGAGCCGGTCGTCGAGAACATCACCCCGATGCGAAACGTCGTCCGTGTCATCCCGCGTCCCAAAACAAAAAAAAGCGCCCGTCGGCTGTGAAGCCGAGGGCGCCCTCGCCACCAACCAAACACGCCTCGATCGGCGTGGTGTTGGAAATGATTTGATCGTGGTGCGTCTACGGGCTGCCTTGCCCAACGCATGGACAATACGGTCCCTTAGAACGCTTTTGCTGTCAAGCGCGTTGTTGCAGCGGCGCGTGCATCAATTCCGTGCCCCGATGCAGCAAAATGATGCAGGTGCGACATCGTCGCTTCGCGCCGCGTAGGCGCGCTTCTCATCGTTCGGCCGCAGCCGGCGACCTCAGCGCGACCGCTGCGGATTGCTGCGCGCTGGGCTTGTCAGAAAGCGATCGAGCTCGACGATCGCTTCGGCTTCGCGCGCGCGGCGGAGTTGTCTGGCCTGTTCGATTCCCGGCGGCAGGCGCTTGGCCATGTCGCGCGCTTCGCGCGCCGTCTGCAGCAATCGGTCGCCCAAGGACAGTGTCTGCTTGACGCGGCGTCTTCGTTTCTTCTCGACTTCTATTTCTTCCATGCGAATAGGGACCCGGTTCGATTCTGACGCAGACGCAACCTTAAGATGCTGATCCGTCATCCACATCCACATATGTGAATCGGCTGCCGATAACATCGCGCGACGAGCGCCCGATGCCGCGCATGATAACCGCGGCTGGAAGGCCGTTTCGTATCAAATGATATGGCGACCGCTCCGAGATCCGCACAGGAGGTCGTGACCAATTGCGGCGCGATATGAGCTCGGAGGCCACCAAGAGGGTGCACACGCAAGCTGCGCCATCTGCACCTGCCGGCCTCCGAGGCCGCGCGGCGCGTGCACCGGGCAAGCTGCGGCGGCAGATCGAAAGCTTCGCCAGTCGCCACGCCAATCGCTGATCAGCGCACCGCAGACCTTCTCTTTCAGGCCTGCGCGAATTTGATCGTCGACACCGGCCAGCGGCCGTCATGGCCGCTGATGGCGATGCGCAGGCCGTGGAGCTCGTCGAGATAGACGTGCTCCACGGTTCCGGCCTTGCCGTCGCTCAATGCCACCGCCTTTCCGACCAGCTCGGTCTGCGCATGCTCGAACTCGCGCAGGATGCAAAAAGCTCGCGTCTTGACGGCAACCATGAGGAACTTCGGACCTGAGGGGGGAGCGCCGGGGCCAGCACTGGCCGATCGGCTGCCACTCAGCTCTGCACGCGGATACGGAAAGTCAACCAGCCCTCAAGCAAACGTGCGCGACATCCGTCCGGCAGCGCGCCCCGGTCATGCCCGTCAGCGGCACTCGAAATTGGCGGCGTCCTCGAGGCTGCCGCTGCCCTTGTAGGACGCCACGCCGCGTCCGCATCTTCCACCCATTTGTCGAGCGCAGTCAGCATGTCGAACTGATCGGTTGCGGGTCCGCCGCCGCCACCGCCCTGGAAGAAGAATTTGCCGTTCCATCTGGCGGGCAGACGCAGCTCGTAGCCGACGGCGTAAGCCTTGCCGTCGATGCCGGTGCGCTCGTTGATCCTGCCGCGGATCAGGCAATGATCCGGCGCGGGACCCGTGACACCAACCGGTGCCGGCGGCGCCAGCTGCACGCCGCCCGCGGCGGCGAACTCCGCCGTGACGATGCCCCCGCTGCCGGAAAAGCCTTGCGCCAACGCGGCGCAGCTCGCCTTGAAATCCTCCGCATGGACGGAGGCCACAGCCGACGATGTCAGTGCCAGCACGGCCAGAGTCGTGATCCGGATCGCCATCAATCTCGTCTCCCCACATGCGGGCCAAGATGCGAGCCAAGGCCCGTCCTGCGCCGTCATTGATCCGCGGCGCGCTTGAACCGTTCAGACCATAGCCGAGGCCGCGCATGCTGCAAGCGGCCGTGCGCACGCGCGCGATTGAAAACCATCGGCAAAGCGTGCCATCTGGTCGCGCACGACAAATTCGAGGGACCATCATGGCTGCGGACATCCGGTTGAATGCGTTTGCGATGAACTGCGTCGGGCACCAGTCGCCCGGCCTGTGGCGGCATCCGCGCGATCGCTCCAGCGACTATAACCGCCTGCCCTATTGGATCGACCTCGCCAGGACCTTGGAGCGCGGCCGCTTCGACGGGCTGTTTCTGGCCGACGTGCTCGGCGTCTACGACGTCTATGGCGGCAATCCCGACGCGGCGCTGCGCCACGCCATCCAGGTGCCGGTGAACGATCCGATGATGCTGGTCTCGGCGATGGCCGCGGTCACCGAGCATCTGGGCTTCGGCGTCACCTGCACACTGTCCTACGAGCCGCCCTACCCGTTCGCGCGCCGGATGTCGACACTCGACCATCTGACGCAGGGCCGCATCGGCTGGAATATCGTTACCGGCTATCTCGACAGTGCTGCGCGCGGCATGGGCAAAGAGCGCCAGACCGCGCATGACGACCGCTACGATGTCGCCGACGAGTACATGGAGGTGGTCTACAAATTGTGGGAAGGCAGTTGGGAGGACGACGCCGTCAAGCGCGACCGCGCAAGCGGTATCTTCACCGATCCCGCCAAGGTCCATCGCGTCGTGCATGACGGGCCGAACTACCAGCTCGATGCGATCCATCTGTCCGAGCCGTCGCCGCAGCGGACACCGGTGCTGTACCAGGCCGGCACCTCGCCGCGCGGCCGCGTGTTCGCCGGCCGCCACGCCGAATGCGTGTTCATGTCCGGCCCCTCGGCGAAGATCATCGCGCCGCGCGTCGCAGCGATCCGCCAGGCCGCCGTCGAGGCTGGACGCGCCGGCAGCGACATCGTCATCTTCAGCATCGCCACCGTGGTGCTCGGCGAGACCGACGCGGCGGCCGAGGCCAAGTTCGCCGATTACCGCCGCTACATCGACCACGAGGCCTCGCTGACCCTGATGTCGGGCTGGACCGGCGTCGACTTCTCGACCTACGACCTCGACCAGCAGGTCCGCCACGTGCTGAACGACGCTGGCCGCAGCGCGATGGACAACGTCACCCGCGCCGATCCGGACCGGGTGTGGAC
>JBARNF010000017.1:0-6956 GCA_049802835.1 Bradyrhizobium sp. | reverse complement strand
GTGTTCGGCTGGGAGCGCGATCTCATCCGCCGCACCGGCGAGGCGTGAAGCGATGCCGGCGCGCAGCGCGGGCGTGCTCGCCTTCCGCAGGACCGCCAACGGACTCGAGGTGCTGCTGGTGCATCCGGGCGGGCCGTTCTGGCGCAACAAGAATCTCGGCGCCTGGTCGATCCCGAAGGGCGAGTTCGGCGCCGGCGAAGCCGCCGAGGCGGTGGCGCGGCGCGAATTCGCCGAGGAGCTCGGTAGCCCGCTGGCCGTGCCGCTGATTCCGCTCGGCGAGATCAAGCAGCGTGGCGGCAAGCGGGTCGAGGCGTTCGCCGCCGAGACTGATCTCGATGCTGACGCCATCACCAGCAACATGTTCGAGCTCGAATGGCCGCCGCACAGCGGCCGCATGCAGCGCTTTCCCGAGGTCGACCACGCCGCCTGGTTCGGACTTGCCGAGGCGCGGCGGCGCATCAATCCGGCGCAGGCCGCGCTGCTCGACCGGTTGGAGCAGATGCTCGGAGCGTGAGGGCTCGCCGGCCCGGCGATCCCTCATCGTCGAAACGCCGCGCGTCAGGCGGCGCGGACGTTGCCGAGGAATCGCCCGGTCTGGGTCTTGAGCTGATCCGACTGACTGCCGAGCTGCGACGCCGCGCTCAGCACCTGGGCGGCGGCGGCGCCGACCTGGCCGGAGGCCTCGCGAACCCCGACGATGTGCTGCATGACGCCCTGGGTGCCCTGCGCCGCCTGCTGCACGCTGCGGGCAATCTCCTTGGTCGCGACGCCCTGCTCCTCGACCGCCGCTGCGATGGTCTCGGTAATCTCGTTCATCTGGCCGATCGTGGTGCCGATGTCGCGGATGGCTGTGACGGTCGACGTCGTCGCGTCGCGGATCGCCTCGATCTGGCTGGTGATCTCCTCGGTGGCCTTGGCCGTCTGCGCCGACAGCGCCTTGACCTCGTTGGCGACGACCGCGAAGCCCTTGCCGGCCTCGCCCGCCCGCGCCGATTCGATGGTGGCGTTCAGCGCCAGCAGGTTGGTCTGGCCGGCGATGGTCTGGATCAGCGCCATCACCTCGCCGATCTTCTGCGACGCGTGCACCAGCCTGTCGACCATCGCCTCCGTCCGGGTCGCCTGCCCGACCGCGTTCTGGGCGATCGAGGACGACTGCGTCACCTGCTTGGCGATCTCCTGGATCGACGACGACAGCTGCTCGGCCGAGGCCGACACCATCTGGACGTTCTTCGCGGTCTGCTCGGCGGCGGCGGCCACCTTCGCGCTCTGATCGGTCGTGCCCGAGACGATGCTGGACATCGACTCAGCCGAGGTTTGCAGCTCGCCCGCCGCGCTGCTCGTGGTCTGGATCACGCCGCCGATCGAGCGCTCGAACTCGTCGGCGATGCGCGCCAGCACCGTGCGGCGCTCCTCCGCAGCCTGTTGCTTGGACTGCTCCTGCTCGGCCCTGATCCGCTCGCTCTCGGCGAGATGGTCCTTGAGGATCTGCAGGCTGCGCGCCATCCGGCCGATTTCGTTCTTGCGCCCGGTGTAGGGTACCTCGAACGCCAGATTGCCCTTGGTCAGCTCGTCCATGACGGCGCAGGTCCGGTCGAGCGGCGCGACGAGGCCGCGGCCGAGCCAGAAGGCGACGAGACCGGCCACGATGAGACCGGAGAGGCCGCCCATGCCGGCCCACAGCGCGCGCTGATAGACGACCGCATCGATGTCGTCGACATAGACCCCGGCCTGGATCGCCAGCATCTTGTCGCCGCTGCCATAGGCGCCGACATAGGACATCTTCGGCAGCTCGGTGGTTCCGCCGGCGCGCGGCACCCGGTATTCGACGAAGCCACCGCCGGCGCGCGCCGTGCGCACGATGTCCTGAATCAACAGCTTGCCCGTGGAATCCTTGAAGTCCCAGCGATTGACGTTGATGTATTTCGGATTGGCATGGACGTAGGTGACGCCGGCATCCGACATTCCGGTGCCGTAGACACCGAGATAGTCGGCATATTGCCCCCAGCGCATGGCGCCGATGGCGGCGAGGGCCTGTTGGCGCGCCTGGTCCGGCGCCATCTTCCCGGCTGTCGCCGCAGCGTCATAGTAGCCCAGGATCTTGGTGGCAGTATCCACGAGATTGCGGACCATGGTCTGCCGCTCTTCGAGGACGGTTCCGCGCAGCATCATGATCTGCATGGCCGAGACGGCGAACAGCGCGATCGACATCACGGCGATGATCGCCGCCAGACGTTGATAGACAGTCAGGTGTCGCATTTTCTGATTCTCGTTGCATGGACCGTATGCACGATAGCAAGCTCATATTAATGGTTTGCTATCCGTGCGCGCGATCGCACGTAGACTAATTAGTCTTTGGTCGGAGGCTCACGGGTCTGCGCGCGCAATCTGGGGAACAACCAAAACTCTCTACCGGCGGTAGTAAAAACTAACATATGACAGTTTCGTGACGACGGGGCATGGCTCCACGGCGTCGCGACGCCTGGGCGCCCGAGATATGTGCAGACAATCCCCTCCATCGATGGAGGGTGCAGGGAAGACCGGGTGCCGGCTGGCACCCGTGGCCCCCGTGCGAAAGGAATGCACGGGGCAGGAACCACAGGTTCAGCCGAGATACACCCGGCCTTCCCCGCGCAATGGTGTTACGGCTGCTTCGCAGTCTCCCCGGGGACCGGCGTTCTTGCCCCCGTCGCCCGCTGACGCGTGAGCGTCATGCGAACTTGACATCAGCACCGGGATGTCAGGACCCTGCGACTTGACCGTCCGTGCCGGCCGCGCTCGTCAGTCGCCGCCCGCACGTCCATCGCATCCCGCCTCAACGCTCCTGACGATGCGCAGCGCCCCTCGTCGATGAGGCGGGACCGGGATAGACAACCACAATTTCCGATAAAGCGAAAGAGAAAAATTTGTGCAGGAGCGCGTGGCTGCGCCGATCTGCTTGAACCGACGAATGAACTTCGCTTTTTGGCGCAGGGTGAATCCAGTGTTCCCGACGCGTCGGCGCCGCACCGGACGCTCCATGCGAGGCCGCGTCGCCCGTCGGGCCGTTCGGCTCGCGGGCTATGGAGAAGCCGCTGTGGGCGCTGGCCGCCGCTGACGCAGCAGCAGCAGGATCACGACGGCGGCGCAGGAGCACACCAGGCTCAATGCCAGCGGGGCGTTGCTGCCATAGCGGGTGAGCAGTTCGACCAGGATCGGCGCCGAGACCGCCGACAATAGGTTGAGCGGCAGGGCAATCTGGGCGGATGCCTGGGCGAACGCCGCCTTGTCGTAGAACACCAGCGGCATGGTAGCGCGCGCAACCGCGAGCGCGCCGCTGCCGAGACCATAGATGAGGATGAAGGCGGCGATCGCGGCATGCGAGCCGTCGCTCAGCATCAGCAGCAGCATCGCGACCGGCAGCGCCAGGCCGGCGACGATCGCCGTGGCGATGCCGTCCCAGCGGCCGCCGCCGAGGAAATCGATCGCACGGGCGCTGATCTGGATCACGCCCAGCATGGAGCCGAAGCCGATCGCCTCCGCCGCCGACAGGCCTTCGGCCTTCAGCAGCTCGATCAGCACCGCGCCCATGCCGAACGCGACGAAGGCGTTGAGGCCGGAGGCGCCGACCAGCAGATAGAACGTGCTGCGCGCCGGCGCGGCAGCGGGCGGCGGCGGCGGCTCGACGTCTGATGCCGGCGGCAAATGATCATGGACGCGCCGCGGCAGTAGGAACACGAACAGCGGCAGCGACACCAGGAGCAGCAGGCCGGCATAGACCAGGCATGTGCTACGCCAGCCGATGAGCCCTGATAACGCCGAGGTGACCGGCCAGAAGATGCTGCTCGACAGTCCGGTGACCAGCATCAGCGCGCCGATCGCGCTGCGCGCGCGCAGGCCGGCGATCTCGTTGAGCACGATGTAGGAGGCGGTCGAGAGCGTCGCACTGCCGGCGATGCCGAGCAGCAGCCACGCCGCATAATAGGAGAGCGGCCCTTGGGCAGCCGACAGCAGCGCATAGCCGGGCGCTGCGAGCAAGGTGCCCGCGATCATCACCCGCCGGCCGCCATGCTTCACGAACGGCCGCGCCAACAGCGGCGAGCACAGCCCCATCGACATGTACAGCACCGAGGTGCTGGTGAAGATCGCGGTCAGGTCCATCTCCAGATCGGCGCCCATCTGGCGGCCGAGCACGGCCGGCAGGCTGAGCGTGCCCCAGGCGATCAATTGCGTGACGGCAAGGATGACGAGGACGCGCAGCAGGGCGGGATCGGCAATGACGGGAGGCATGTGGGGAAATGGGCACTGCAGGAAGGGGCGCGCCGGACGCGATGTCCGGGCGCGATGACGCTTTTAGAGCATTCGCGCCCCTCCAGCCCCGCTGTTTCGGAATTGCCGCCCCGCCGTTGAGGGGGTGCTGGGTGGGCCGGCGAGCCGGAGCCAAGGCAGACGCTGCGACCGGCTGCGGAGCAAAAATGCTAGACCACGTGGCAGGCGCTCCAGCGCGGCAAGCCTCCGAAGTGCGATCGATCCGCGCTGCTTCATCGGGGCAACGGCTCGGTGCCCCGATCGAGGACGTCGAGGTATTTGCGATAGGCGAAAACGCGTCGACGCTGTCGTCCCGTCGTCTCGCGGACGATACCGATGTCAGCGAGGTGATCGAGGGCTTTGCCGACCGTCGGGATCGAGAGCCCAAGTTCATTCGATGCCGCCTGAATCGTGGTGAGCGGCCGGCGTTGCATGAAGTCGTGGACACGAAAGGCAGAGGCGGAGTTGCGCCCCAGAGCTCGGATTGCGGTACGGTCTTGCTCGAACAGCATCATCAGTTCGCGGGCCGTGTCGACCGCTTGTCCGGCCGTGTCGCGTACACCTGTGAGGAAATACTCTATCCAGGCTTCCCAGGCACCATGCTCGCGGACCTCCTGCAGCAGGCGATAGTATTCGGCGCGACGTGCCTTGAAGTAGAGACTGAGGTACAGAATGGGCTGACGAAGCGCGCCGGAGTCACAGAGCATCAACGTGATCAATACACGGCCAAGACGACCGTTTCCGTCGAGAAACGGGTGAATGGTCTCAAACTGAACGTGCGCAAGCCCCGCCTTGATGAGCGCAGGCAGTTGCGGGTCATCCAAGTGCAGGAATTTTTCGTAGGCGTCGAGACATTCATTCAGCCGTTCGACAGGCGGCGGCACGAACAACGCATTGCCGGGGCGCGTACCACCGATCCAATTCTGAGAACGCCTGAATTCGCCCGGTTGTTTGCTCGCGCCTCGCCCCGAGTGAAGCAGGATGGCGTGCATCTCGCGGATCAAGCGCAGCGACAGCGGAAACCCCTCCCGCAACCGCTTCATGCCATGCTCCACTGCCGCCACGTAGTTCGAGACCTCGGCGACGTCGTCGAGCGGCACGTGAGGGATCTCGTCGCTCTCGAACAACAGCAGATCCGACAGCGAGGACTGCGTTCCTTCGATCTGGGAGGAGAGCAGGGCTTCCTTCCGAACGTACATGTACAAGAATAGTTGAGTAGAAGGCAGGATCGTCGTGACACCGTCGAGCCGGCCGAGTGCACCGCGGGCGGTGTCGTAAAGTGTAAACAGATGCCCAATGTCCAGCGCAGGCGTCGGCGGCAGAGGGGGAGGCAGGAACGCACGCACGCGCTCGCCGCCACCGATCGTCTCCACGAACTGGCCCAAACGGCTCATCATGTTCCCTTCATGTTCTCCTCCCTTTAATTAGTGCACATCGTAATTAAAGGATAGTGCCGTTCCGTTTAATTACGACGCGATCGCGTTCAGGGGCCGATGCGTCCCGATTGCGGGCCGATCACCGGCGGCAGGCCGACTCTGCCGCGGTCGCATCAGCTGGAGCTGATGCCGAGGTGGCGGGTCGGCGCCGGTGGCCCCCCCGGAGTGACGGCCAAGCGGCGAGCCGGGCGCGACTTTCGCGGCTGCAACGCAGGTCTCGCGAAGCAACGGCCCTCGAACAGGTTGGACGGCTGCGGAGCGCAGCACGGTGATCCCATCCAGCGGCCGCCGCCCAGATGTCCACTGAGCGGCGCAGATCTGGTCACGCCAGATATCGCCCCGAACCCGTTCGGCCCGGCCGCGTTTCGAGGCTACAGGCAATCACCGGCCGGGGATTGCGCGAAGGCCATCTCAGGGCGCGTTGGCTTGATCATCACAGTTTGGCCACCGCCTCCTTTCGTGTGGCCCCCGGGCGCGCAACCATGCGCGTGGATCGCCAACGCTTACAGCTTCGACCGCAGTCGAGCGGCAACGCGCTGGGCGATCTCTGCCGGTGCGTCATCCGGGATCGGGAAGACTGAGCTGACGTTGATCTCACCGAGGACGTAGCTGTCCGTGCCGTCGGGACGGTGCGGACCGAGCATGAAGTCCGCGTCCCAGATCATCGGAAGATCCCTGTTCGGGATATCCAGCAGGGCGATCAGCTGCGGTGTCCACTCATCTTCCATCAACCGGCGCAGTCCCTGGAAACGCGGGTCGGCCTTGGAGGCGTAGAGGCGTGGCCCCGCTTCGGCGCGCGCGGCCGGTGCATCAACAAGAGCCTTGACCTTATGGTAGCCGAACCCGGCGCAACGATCGCCTGCCATATAGCAGCGCACCACACCCTCGCTCAGGCGCGCCTGGAACGGCTGATCGATCACGCAGCCGTCCTCGAAATAGTCGGCGCATTGCGCGAGAAACGCGTCCAGGGCCAGCTCTTCCGATGCGTCTTTCGTGGCATCGAGCACGCGTATCGTCGGGCGATCGGCGGGACTTGGCAAGAGCTCGACCTTCCAGACGCCCTGACCGCCGTTGCCGCGGTTGCGCTTGATGACGCGCGCGCCAGCCGCGAGCCGCAACGGCAATTCCGCTCGCATCGCCTCGAGCGTGCGATAGAGCGCCGTATCGGAGCCCCAGCCCATCATACGCGTCCGATGGAGCACTTCCTTGGTGCCCATCTTGAGGATCACATCGGGA
>JBARNF010000016.1:0-9191 GCA_049802835.1 Bradyrhizobium sp. | reverse complement strand
GGCAGATAGGTGACGGCGACGTGCGGATAACGCACCGCGAGCGCCAAGGCGGTGCGGGTCTGATAGCTGTAGAGCGAGCGATGGCAGGCCGCGTTGAACCATACCGCGCTGTAGCGCTGCCAGTTCTGCAGCGTGTCCGGCGCCTCGCAGGCGCGGCCGCCTTTGAAGCCGGCACGGCTCGGGCGATAATATTGCGCGCCGGCGCCGCCGAGATAGGAGCGGAAGCAGAAGCCGTCGTCGGCCAGCGCGACCGGACGGTCCGGATTGCCTTCGCCCGCGGCGATGCTGTCGCCGAGGCCGGCAACCAAGACATCGCGGACCCGAATGCCCGTGGTGACCCGCTGGGTGCCGTCCGCGCTGGAGACGTCGACGGTGGCGACCGTCTGGCGCCCGTAGCGGACGCGCAGGTTCACCGGCTCGGCGCAGTCGAAGGTCGATGTCTGCGGCCCGTCGCCGTCGTCGAACGACCAGGCGCAGGTCGCGCCGACCGGCATCGGGCCGGTCAGGCGCACCGTGACCGGATGGTCGATCGGCGTCAGATAGCTTTCCTTGACGTTGTCGCGGGTGCACGGCTCGTTGACGCGGCCGGCGAGGTCGATGCACAGCCGGTTGACGACGTTGCGCGCCCAGCCGCGGCCGTCGCTCTGCATCGCCAGGCCCTGCTCGGCGGCAAGAATGGAACGGTCGCGCGTGCTCTCGGCATGGAGCAGGAAATCGCGCTCCTCCCTGAACAGGCGGAAGCGGTTGCGCACCTCCCAGCTGATCTGCAGCGGCGCAGCGCCGAGCTGCGCAGCCGCCTGCGACGCAGCGAAGAGGTCGAGCACAGCGGCGAGCATGCAGGCGGCGAGCACCGGGCGAAGAGGCATTCGGATCATGACGCAACGATTGAGGTCAAGGATGGGGCGGAAATAAGAGAGCGGTGCGCAGGTTCGACCGCGCCGCTCGGACCTTGCGACTATAGCGCGATTCAACGCTGCGAGTGGCGCTTGATGCGCTGGGGAACGGCAGCCGCCGCGCGTTCCGCGGTGCCCTGATCGTCGTAGGCCGCCTGCAACCTGCGCCGTTCCTGCCACGGCTTCACGACGTTGAGCCAGAGTTCCCGAGTGCCCATGATGGAAATCGCGGTCGCGAACGGGATCACGAAATAGAGCACCCGGAACACCAGCAGGGTCGCCAGCAGCTGCTCGCGGCCGAACTGGGGCAGCGCCACCAGCATCGCGGCATCGAACACGCCCAGGCTGCCCGGCGCATGGCTGGCAAAGCCGAGCAGGGTCGCCAGAATGAACACGACCGACAGCGACATGAAGTCGATTGCAGGATCGGCGGGGACGAGGAGATACATCGCCAGCGCGCAGAAGCCGAGATCGACGACGCCGATCAGGATCTGCACCAGCGTGAGCTGGGCCGAGGGCAGCACCACTTTCCAGCCGTTCTGCCCGAGCTGGCGGCGGTTCTTGCCGACGGCGAGCCAGCCGAGATAGGCGAAGATCGCGGCCAGCAGGCCGATCGCGATCAGCCGGTTCACCGCAGCGGGCAGCTGGTCCATCGAGGAGGCGGCCGCCGGATGCAGCGTCATGCCGACGCCGAGGACGAACAGATTGCCGAGCCAGAACGTCAGCCCGGACAGGAAGCAGATCTTGGCGACGTCGATCGCAGAGAGGCCGTAGTCCGAATAGATGCGGAAACGAATGGCGCCGCCGGTGAATACGGTGGCGCCGATATTGTGGCCGATCGAATAGCTGGTGAAGGCACTCATTGCGGCGATGCGGTAGGGCACGTGCTTCTTGCCAATCGTTCGCAGCGCAAAATAGTCATAGAAGGTCAGCGTGCAGAATGCGCCGACCACGCACAAGGCGGCGAGGGCGATGTGGCCGGGCGGGATCTCGGTGAGCGCGGTCAGGATGACGCCGCCGTCGACACCCTTCAAGGTGCGCACGAGCGTCGTGATCGCGAAGGCGATGATCGCAAGGCTTGCTGCAATCCCCAGCCGCTTCCAGCCGATCCATTTCTTGAAGCCACGCCCGAGCGTGGTCAGCAGGCGCTGCATTCATCCTCCCGGCGGGGCGGCATTAGAGCTTGGAAGAGGGGCGATAGCATGGATCGATGAGGCGGGCATTCCGTGACTGCCAGTTCCTTAAGCCAAAACGTGCGCCTTGTGCAGTCCTTGACAAGACGCAGCTCCGACTTCGCTCCGCGTGGCTGTCACACTGCAGTCACATAGCTCCGCATGCGGTCGCCTCAGTTTGGTCTCAATGGTTACTCGCAAGGCTTTCTCGCAATCGTACCATCCAAACGTACCGCCAACGTGGCGGGTTCCGTGCGGGGGCGTCCCCGTCAGCCGGAACAACCGCGCCGTCCGCCGGTTAGCCGCACGCAAGCCAAGCGAACATGGGCATGATCGGTCGGGGAGGGGACCCGCCATGTTCCGAACCCCGGAAGGACATCACGCAAATGGGACTCTTCACCAAGGACATCAAGACGATGAACGACCTGTTCGTGCATCAGCTGCAGGACATCTATTACGCCGAGAACCAGCTCGTCAAAGCGCTGCCCACGATGGCCGAGAAGGCGAGCGATCGGCAGCTCAAGCAGGGCTTCCTGACCCATCTGGACGAGACCAAGACACATGTCACGCGGCTCGAGCAGGTCTTCAAGATGCTCGGCATCGCGCCCAAGGCGGTCGACTGCCCGGCCATCGACGGCATCATCGAGGAAGCCGAGGAAGTCGCGGGCGAGGTCGACGACAAGGCGGTGCTGGATGCTGCGCTGATCAATGCTGCCCAGGCGGCCGAGCATTACGAGATCACCCGCTATAGCAGCCTGGTCGCGTGGTCCAAGCAACTCGGTCGCGCCGACTGCGCCGCCGTGCTGCATAAGACGCTCGAGGAGGAGAAGGCGTGCGACCTGAAGCTGACCAAGCTCGCCGAGACCACCGTCAATCTGCGCGCCGCCAGCTGATCGCATCACCAGACCTGATGAGACAAAACGCCGCGCGGATACTCCGCGCGGCGTTGTCACATCCGCATGCGGCGTGTCAGCTCTTGCGCAGCGCGAAGTTGGCGCCGCAGAACGCCATCAGGGCGCCCAGGCAGAGCGCAGCCAGGCCGGCCAGCACGCCGGCTGCCGAGGGCACCGGGCTCGGTCCGGAGATCGCCTGGCCGATGCCGGCGAGGATCAACACGCCCACCGCGACCAGGAAGTTGCGCATGCGCTGCGGGATCTCGCCCGACACCGCGCTGTGCATGATGGTGGCGATGAAATAGCCTGAGGAGAAGCCGACGGTGGCGATCAGCCACCAGGCGATCGCCGAGCCGGCCGGCATGAAGGCATCGCCTTCGGTCTGCCACAGCCCGCCGAGGTCGAGGCCAAAGCGGGCGCCGAGCATGTGCACGGCGAGCGCCAGCAGCACGCCGGCCGCCATCGCGCCGGCGAGGATCAGGTGCCGCGGGAAATAGATCGTTTCGCTCATCCGCCGTTTGTAGGATAAGGCGCCCGCGACGCGCAACAGGACCGATCGATTTCCCAACACATCACCACAGCCGGCGATGATGTGATCCGCTACGCCTACAAGGCGTCGCTGATCGGGGCTGCGCACAGCTTCGAACTGACGGAGCAGGGGCTGTCCTGGCGGTTCGCCGGCCGCGCCGGCCTGTGGCCCTATGCCGATATCGCGGCGATCCGACTGTCCTACCGCCCGGTCTCGATGCAGGCCAGGCGCTTCCGTGCCGATATCGCCAACCGCGACGGCCGGCGGCTTCGCATCCTCTCGACCTCCTGGCAGACCGCGAGCCTGATGGCGCCGCAGAGTGAGGCCTATCGCGGCTTCATCGTCGCGCTGCATGCGCGGCTCGCCGCTGATGGCAGCGCGGCGCGCCTGACCGGCGGGCTCGGCCGGACGGCCTATCTCGCAGCGCTCGCAGCGGTCGCGCTGTTCGCGGTCGCGATGGCCGGCCTGCTGGTACGGGCGCTGGTGATCGGCGAATGGGCCGGTGTGCTGTTCCTGATCGGCTTCGCCGCCTTGTTCGCCTGGCAGGTCGGCGGCTTCGTCATCCGCAACAAGCCGCGGACCTACAATTTCACGGATGTCCCGGGCGCGCTGCTGCCCTGATCACGCGCTGTCGTCGGCGGTCATCGAATGTGACGGCCTGCCGCGACGCGCCGTGCCAAGATGCGGGCCCGCGCCGGTTGACGAATGCGCTTTCAGAGAGGGATGGGATGCAGGATCGTGCGCTGCGGATGCCGGACGCCGCGGAGATTGCCGCGATCAATGCGCAGCATTTTGCCGATACCCGGCTCCGGCCCGCCGACCTCCTGTTCGTGTTCGGCACCCGTGTCGACGAGCAGCTGCGCGCCGAGACAGCGAGCAAGCTCTGGCAGCGCGGCTATTTTCGCCACGCCATCGTCAGCGGCGGGATCACGCCCGGCGCCGACGCTTCCGAATGCGCGCTGATCAAGGCCGCCATGGTGACGCGCGGCATTCCGGCCGACCGCATCCTCGAAGAGCACCGGGCGATGAACACCGGGGACAACGTGATCTACGCGCTCCCGGTGATCGACGCCGCGCTCGGCCTTGCCAATGTCAGGACGGTGATCTGCCTCGGCAACAGCTGGACCGCGCGGCGGTACGCGATGACCCTGCAGCGGCACTGGCCGGAGGTCGAGAAGATGCTGCTGACAGTGGATGGTTTCGGCGTGCCGCGCCACCTCTGGCACACCCATCCCGACTTCCGCCGCCGCGTGCTCAGCGAATGGGACAAGATCGAGCCCTACAAGGCGAAGGGCTTCATCGCGGAGTGGCCGTGATCGGCGTGGCGCAGTTCAATGAGTGTCGCAAATAAGCTCGTCAGCAGCTTCAGCCAGATTGAAGGGGAGGAGGCTTGCTCCGTCTCCGCAGTGCTCCCGCGTAGCGACCGAATTTTGCTTTGCGGCGAGATTTCGCAATGTGCCAAGAACGGTCATCGCTTTACGTCATTCGTACGCGGTGTCTCATCGTCGAGTATACTGTTCTTCATGGTAGTAAAAGCTGAACGGTTGGCAATGCGATCCAAGTGGAAAGAGATCTCGAAATTCCTGGCTGGGGCGTTTTTTGTGACAGCGGGTGCAAGCTGGTACTTTTGGTGGCAGCATGTTTCGGTCCCGTTTCCGTTCTTCGGTTTCACTTCAATGACGCCGGAGTTCTTAGGCCTGCGGGGCTTTCTCCACTTTGTGCTTTTTCTGATCTCTTTCTACTTCGGGTTTATCAAAAAATAGTCCGTAGGGTGGGCAAAGCCATCGGGCGGCGCGAGCCGCGCGATGACGTGCCCACCAACTCTCCATCCGCGCAAGACGGTGGGCACGGCGCGCTCAGGTGGCACGGACAAACAAGCTTTCTCGGGCGCGCCTTTGCCCACCCTACGCACTGACATCAATCAACAGACAACCACCGCCAAATCTGTCGAGAATGACCCAAAACGGGGCGTGCATGTCGTGCGGCGCAGATCGATTCCGTTATCGCCCCTTCGATGTCTTCCACTCCCGTGACCGCTTCTGCGCCTCGGCAATCTGAGCGGCAGTCATGCGTTGACCCACGGCATCACGAAATTGCGCCGCGCCCGGATTGCCCTCGGTGGAGAGGGCGAGCCACATGTATGCAAGCACATAGTCTACCGGAACGGCTTGCCCTTTCGCATACATTAGCCCGAGCATGCCCTGAGCATTAGGTAGCCCCTGTTCGGCGGCCTTGCGAAACCACTTTACCGCCTCGCCATCGTTCTTGGCGACGCCGTCGCCAGACATGTACATATCTCCAACTCGAAATTGAGAATGGGCATGGCCTCGCTCAGCAGCGAGGCGAAACCACTTAAAAGCTTCAGTAGGGTCCTTCGAAAAGCCAAGCCCTTCATCATACGCAGTGCCAAGCTTGTACTGGGACTCGACGTCACCCTTATCGGCAAGGGCGCGAAGATGGCGATTAAGCGCGGCGGCATCATTCGTCTGCGCTGTGGCTGGCTTTGGAGTAAACCAACCGCCCAGCAAAGGGAGCGCAACCACGATAATGCTCAGGATAATGCGCACGAGTTGCTCCAAAACTATTGAAACGTGTTTGTGAAGTGTTCCTTGTCAACGTGGAATCATCGACGCTGCCGCTCGCAATATCGGAACGACGTTCATGGATGCGTCTTTCGGATATCCTGCTCTAATTAACAGAGCGGGCACCATCGACAGGACGTGGTTGGCCTGCGCTTGGTACCGGGCATTCCGTATAAAAATTGCGTGAATTTCGTCGACACTGATTTGGAGCGAGGAAGTTACATACTCGCAAATCTCTGCGGCGCATTTCCTGTTAAGGGGATCGCTGTTTCTTTTCCAATTGATGAGCAAGTAGCCGCCTACCACCAGCCCTGCAACTACTAGAACAATCTCCCCGGTTGTCTCCCGCGCTAAGTATTTTCGCCTTGGAATCTCGCGGGATGCGTGCCGAACCCCAATACAGAATAACAGCGGTTGAACTGGTCGGAAACCCCCTACTCGCCGACGAGGTGATCGAGAATAGCTGCGGGGTTTGCTGCACTCGCTTACGGCACCTATTGGCCCATCGCGGCGTTTGCTGCGGCCTCACCCAAGACGATCGGTGTCGGAGAAAAAGCCGACGTCGGCGAAGGTTCGTGGCTAAGCACCTTGCCCAGACTTCAGCCCTCGTCCCGAGGGGCCGTCGGAGGCCGGCGTATGAGAGACGGCCAGATGCCAGATCCGGTCGATCCGCGATCTAAGGCCTCACAACCAGCACCGAGCACTTGGCGTAGCGCACGACATGCCCCGCATTGCTGCCGAGGAAATAGGTGCGCATCGCCGGGCGGTGCGAGGTCATCACGATCAGGTCGGCCTTGACCTTGGCGGCTTCCTCGAGGACCTCGTGATAGATGCCGCCCTGGCGCACCGCGTAGGAGATGCGTTCGGCCGGAATGCCGGATTCGCGCGCCACGATCGAGAGTGCTTCCTCTGCGGTCTCGCGCTGCTGCGCGTCGAAATCGGCGGGAACGTATTCGGCGAGCATCACCGGCGTCATCGGCAGCACGTTGAGCAGATGCACCGTGCCGCTCCAGGTCTGCGCCAGCGTCGCTGCCGTCGCGATCGCAGGCTTGGCGAGGTCGGTGTCGGCCAGATCGATTGGAACCAGAATCGATTTGAACATCGCGAGCCCTCCCGATTGTTCCAGCCCATTACGCGCCCCGTGCGGCGGCACTGTCAATCGACCGAGCCCTGTTTCAGGAGCTTCGGCGTCACGAACATCAGGAGGTTGCCGCGGGTGAAGCTCACGTCGGTCCAGTCGTCGGTGTCGAACTCCAGCACGGCGAGGCCGGATGTCGGCATGTTGCGTGACAGCTCGTGGCGGGCGTCGGAATCGCCCTGGCCGGTCAGCGCCAGCGCCAGCTCGTGCATGCCGGGATTATGGCCGACGAGCAGCAGCTGTTTCGGATCGAGCGCGGCGGCGAGGCGGATGTGATGCAGGATCTGCATCGGCTCGGCGGCGTAGAGTTCGGGCACGAATTCGACCCGCGGCGCCGGCACGCGATCCTGCATCGCCGCGAAGGCGAGCTCCCAGGTCTGTTGCGCCCGCACCGCGGTCGAGACCAGGACGAGATCCGGCACGAGGGGATGGCTGGCGATGAAATCGCCGATCGCGGCGGCATCCTGGTGTCCGCGCTCGTCGAGACGGCGGTCCTGGTCATGGCCGGTCGGCGCGTCAGTCTCGGTCTTGGCGTGGCGCAGCAGCATCAATCGGCGCATGGACTTCAGTCTCGAATCGTTCAAGCTGTCTCAGGCTGTATCACGTCTCTTTATCGCCACTAAAAGCGTCATGACGTCAGGTGACAAGCCGGCGCAGGGTTGGTTAAGAAAACGCCATGAGCGAGACTTCCACAAGCGTGAACGATGACGCGGATGCCGCAGATGCACTCGGCCGTGTCAGGCTGAATTTCGATCTCGACGTCGACATCTGCGTGGTCGGGGCGGGACTTGCAGGCCTGACGGTGGCGCTGTGCGCGGCCCGGCAGGGCGCCAGCGTCGCCGTGCTAGAAGGGCGCCATGTCGGCTGGAACGCATCCGGCCACATGGTTGGTACGGTCATGCCGGGTTTTGCCCTGCCGCTGCCGGATTTGATCGAGCGCATCGGCTTCGAGGACGCCCGCGAGCTGTGGTCGCTGTCCTGGTCCGGGGCCGAGTTCATCCGCGCCCAGGCGACCGAGGCTGCGATGCCGGGTATCGGGCTCAGCGAGGGCGCGCTCGAAGTCTCCAACGTCGACGCCGGTGATGCCCTGATCCGCCGGCTGCAGATGCTGCACGAGGATTTCGGCACCGAGGTCGAAGGCTGGCAGGTCGAGCGTGTGCGCACCGAGCTGAAGACCAACCGTTATTTTCACGGCATCCATTATCCGAAGGCGTTCCAGCTCGACGGCCGCAAATACGTCCATGCGCTGGCCCGGCTCGCGCGCAAGGCAGGCGCCCGGATCTTCGAGGACACGCCGGTCGTCAGCATCGATGCGTCAGGCGTCCGCAAGCGCATCGTGACCCCCTCGGCCCGGATGCGGGCCTCGCATATCGTGCTCGCCGGCAACATCCATCTCGGCGCGCCGCTGCAGAAGCTGTCGGATACGCTGCTGCCGGTGTGGCGCTATGGCGGCGTCACCGCGCCGCTCGGTGAGCGGCTGGCCGAGGCCATCGCCTTCAAGGGATCGGTCAGCGACACCGACGGCATCGACCATTTCCGAATCGTCGACGGCGACCGCCTGATGTGGGCGAGCCCGGAGACGACCTGGGACGCGCGGCCGGGCGCGTTCGCCGCCGCGATCCAGCGCCGGGTCCGCACCGTGTTCCCGCAGCTCGGCAGGGTCGAGGTGCCGGAGACCTTCGGGGGCGTCAGCGGTCAGACCGTGCACGGCATGCCGCAGATCGGCCAGCTGCGCAAAGGTCTGTGGGTCGCGAGCGGCTTCGGCCGGCAGGGGCTGAACACCTCGGCGATGGCGGGGCAGCTGATCGCGCAGGGAATCCTGGCCGGAGACGACCGCTGGAAGCTGTTCTCGCCATTCGAGCTGGTCTGGGCCGGCGGGGTCAGCGGCCGGGTCGCAGGCCAGGTAGTCAATCTCTGGGTCCGCGGCCGTGCCGCCGCTGCCGGTACGCTGGCACGGCACCGCGAGCGGGTCCGGGCCCAGGAA
>JBARNF010000015.1:0-5231 GCA_049802835.1 Bradyrhizobium sp. | reverse complement strand
CTCCGCAGGCGCCGACCGTCACCGCTTCGCCGATGACTGCGGTCAGCGCGCCTCCGCCGTCGGCTCCGGCGATCGCGCCCGCGCCGCGCAGCCAGCCGCAGATCCTCGCCGCGGTCAAAGGCGCGATCGAGGACAACCGCCTCGACATCTACCTGCAGCCGCTGGTGACGCTCCCGCAGCGCAAGGTTCGTTTCTACGAGGCGGTGACCCGGCTGCGCGACGATAGCGACCATGTGCTCGCGGCCGAGGACTTCATCGGCATTGCCGAGGCGGCCGGCCTGGTCGGACGCATCGACCACATGGTGATGCTTCGCTGCGTGCAGGTGCTGCGCCGCCTGATGGTGCGCAACAAGGACGTCGGCATCTTCTGCAACGTCTCGGCGGCGACCCTGCGCAGCCCATCAAACTTTTCCCAGTGCCTGGACTTCCTCGAAGCCAACCGCGCGCTGGCACCGTCGTTCGTTCTCGAATTCAAGCAGGCGACGTTGCGCGGCCTGGGGCAGACCGAGACCGAGCACCTCGCTGCCCTGGCGCAGCGCGGCTACCGCTTCTCAATCGACCACGTCACCGACCTGCGCTTCGAGCCGCGCGAGCTCGCCGACCGCGGCGTTCGCTTCATCAAGGTGCCGGCCGCGCTCCTGCTCGACCCCAGGCAGGGCTCGGTGTCGGACATCCATCCGACTGACCTCTCCGACCTGCTGGGCCGCTTCGGCATCGACCTGATCGCCGAACGGATCGAGGGCGAGAGCAGCGTCATCGACCTGCTCGATTACGACGTTCGCTTCGGCCAGGGCTTCCTGTTCGCGCCGCCCCGCCCATTGCGACCCGAGGGCGCATCTGCTACCGGCGGAGCCGTTTCCAGCCCCGGAGGCGGGCAGGACATCAAGATTCAGGACCCCCATGCCGCCGGCAACACGACATCCGACGCGTCAACCGCCAACGCCGCGACGCGCAGCGGCAACGCCGCGCTGGCCCGCCGTATCGCCGGGTCCATCTGATCTGCGGCGTCCGACATGACCGCGCTGCGCTTCGAGCAGCGGCTGCGCGACCTCGTCGGCCGCAAGCGGGTCGTGTTGAGCGACATCTGGGGCGTGGTTCATAACGGCCTCGAATCCTTCCCCGAAGCCTGCGAGGCGCTGCACCGCTTTCGCGGCGAGGGCGGTACGGTGATCCTGATCACCAACGCGCCACGGCCGGCCGATTCGGTACAGCGGCAGCTGCGCAAGCTCGGCGTCGCCGACGAGGTCTACAGCGCCATCGTCTCGTCCGGCGACCTGACGCGGCACTATGTGGCGGAGCACCCCGGCGGCAAGGTGTTCTGGCTCGGCCCCGAGCGCGACAGCTCGATCCATCGCGGGCTCGCGGTGACGTTGTCGCCGCTCGAACAGGCCGACTACATCATCTGCACCGGCCTTTATGACGACGAGACCGAGACCGCCGAGCACTACCGGCCGATGCTCTTGCGCGCGCGCGAGCGCAAGCTGCCGCTGATCTGCGCCAATCCGGACATCGTGGTCGAGCGCGGCGACCGGCTGATCTACTGCGCCGGCGCCATCGCGGAGCTCTACCGCGAGCTCGGCGGCGAGGTGATCTTCTACGGCAAGCCGCACCGGCCGATCTACGACCGCGCGATGCAGCTCGCCGAACAGCATGCCGGCCGGCCGGTCACGCGCGAGGAGGTGCTGGCGATCGGCGATTCCGTGCGCACCGACCTCGCCGGCGCGCACGGCTTCGGCATCGACTGCCTGTTCGTGACGCGCGGCATCCATTCCGAGGAATTCGCCGGCGTCGAGCAGCTCGACCCGGCCTCGGTCAAGGAGCTGTTCGGCCACCCGCCGCGCGCATTGATGCGCGAATTGAAGTGGTGACATTGAAGTGGTGACAAGGTTCTGAAATGAAAAACGCCCGGCGCATCGTGCCGGGCGTCTTTCAACTTGGATCGGAAGGCCCGTCGGGCGCTCAGGCCGTCGCCATGTCCGGGAACACGGCATCGATCTTGGTCTTCAGGGTCGCCGCGTTGAACGGCTTGACGATGTAGTTGTTCACGCCGGCCTTCTTGGCCGCGATCACGTTCTCGGTCTTCGATTCCGCCGTGATCATGATGAACGGCGTGGTCGCCAGGTTCGGGTCGGCGCGCACCTCGCGGAGCAGGTCGTAACCGGTCATCGGCTCCATGTTCCAGTCGGAGATCACGAGCCCGTACTTCTTGGCGCGCATCTTGTTGAGCGCCATCGAGCCGTCGCTCGCATCGTCAATGTGCTCGAATCCAATCTGTTTCAGAAGATTCCTGATGATACGGATCATGGTGCTGTAATCGTCGACGACGAGCACCTGCATCGTCAAATCAACCGCCATCTTGACTCCCCCACACGCGAACAAAACGCGCAGACTGTTACCGAAAACTCGACCGCGGCCCGGGTCCGGAACGACCACCGCTATCCGCTCCCACGAGTAGCATCAGCCGTTAAACAGCGCGTTAACTGCCCCGCGGCTGCATGTCGCTATTGCTGCACTGCATGCGCCGGGGAACCTGGGCGGCTTGACTTCGCGGGGCCGGCCGCCCACGGTCGGCGGCAACCACCGCCGGCTGGCGGCTTAAGAATTCTGCGAGATATTTCCGTAACATGCCTGCTTTCACGATCATCCGCGATTCCACGCCGCCGTCGGACATCCTCAAGGGCGCAGTGGTGGCGATGGGCAATTTCGACGGCGTCCATCTCGGTCACCGCGCCGTGATCGACGCCGCCATCGAGATGGGCAAGGCGCATGGCCGCCCGGCCCTGGCGCTCACCTTCGAACCCCACCCGAGGCGCTTCTTCAGCCCGAATACGCCGCAGTTCCGGCTCACCGACGAGACCGCCAAGCTGCGGCTGCTGGCCGGAATGGGGCTGGCCGGGGCGGTCGTCATGGCCTTCGACAAGGGACGCGCCCAGACCTCGGCGCAGGACTTCATTCACCATGACCTGATTGGCCGGCTCGGCGTGTCCGGGATCGCGGTCGGCTACGACTTCCATTTCGGCAAAGGCCGGGTCGGCTCCCCCAGCCTGCTCGCCAATGAGGCACCCAAGCTCGGCATCGAGGTCGACGTGCAGGCCCATGTCGACATCGACGAGCGGCCGGTGTCCTCGACCGCGATCCGTGAGGCGCTGGCCGAGGGCCAGGTGACGGAGGCCACCGCGATGCTCGGCGGTCCCTGGTTCGTGACCTCGGAGGTCATTCACGGCGAGAAGCGCGGCCGCGACCTCGGCTATCCCACCGCCAACATGCGGCTGGACCGCGACTGCGGCCTTCGGCACGGCATCTATGCCGTCAGGGTCGGCCGCGGCCGGGGCGCCGACCGGGTGCTGATCGACGGCGTCGCCAATTTCGGCCGCCGGCCGACCTTCGATAACGGCGCGCCGCTGCTGGAGACCTTCCTGTTCGACTTCCATAGCAGCCTGTATGGCGAGGTCCTGGATGTCGCCTTCATCGGCTTCATCCGCGAGGAGGCCAAGTTCACCTCGATCGAGGCCCTGATCCGGCAGATGGACGACGACAGCGCCAAGGCCCGCGCGCTGCTGGCGGCCTCGCCCGGCCTCTTCCCCCAGCTCGGCGAGATCGGCTGACGGGCGCGCGAACTGGACTTTGCGATTTCGCCGCCCGGCTGCTATGAGGGAGCCCCATGTTGATACGGCGCATCATCGGCATTAGCGGCCCGGCTTCCGCCTGAGCTTTTCGAGCTCGGCGCAAGACCGGGATGTGTTCGTCCGCCGCCCGCGACCCAATCGCGTCTCAGCGCCCTTTACTTTCAGCCAGCCAGATCACGATGTCCGAGAAGCCGCAAACGTCCGACGCCCAAAAGTCCGACACCAAAGACTATTCGAAAACCCTGTTCCTGCCGCAGACGGAGTTCCCGATGCGCGCCGGCCTGCCGCAACGCGAGCCGGAGCTCCTGAAATACTGGAGTGACATCGACCTCTACGGCAAGCTGCGCGAGACCGCCCGCGGGCGGCCGAAATTCGTGCTGCATGACGGCCCACCCTACGCCAACGGCAACATCCATATCGGGCATTCGCTCAACAAGATCCTCAAGGACGTCGTGACCAAGAGCCAGCAGATGCTCGGCCACGATTCCAACTACGTGCCGGGCTGGGACTGCCACGGCCTGCCGATCGAGTGGAAGATCGAGGAGGAGAACTACCGCAAGAAGGGCAAGACCAAGCCCGACTTCCGCGACTCCGCCGCGATGGTCGCGTTCCGGCGCGAATGCCGCGCCTATGCCGAGCATTGGCTCAACGTGCAGCGCGAGGAGTTCAAGCGGCTCGGCATCATCGGCGACTGGGATCATCCCTACGCCACCATGACCTATCCGGCCGAAGCGCAGATCGCCCGCGAGCTGATGAAGTTCGCCGCCAACGGCACGCTGTATCGCGGCTCCAAGCCGGTGATGTGGAGCGTGGTCGAGAAAACCGCGCTGGCCGAAGCCGAGGTCGAGTACGAGGACTATCAGTCCGACACGGTGTGGGTGAAGTTTCCAGTGACGTCGCCGGCGCATGGCGCGCTCGCATCAGCCTCGGTGGTGATCTGGACCACCACGCCCTGGACCCTGCCCGGCAACCGCGCCATCTCGTTCTCGCCGAAGATCGCCTATGGCCTCTACAAGGTCACCGACGCGCCCGCCGACAACTGGGCGAAGACGGGCGATCTTCTGATCCTGGCCGACGCGCTCGCCGAAGGCGTGTTCAAGCAGGCGCGCGTCACGGCCTATGAGAAGGTCCGCGACATCCCCGGCGATACGCTGGACGCGGTCGAATGTGCGCATCCGCTCAAGGGCCTTGGCGGCGGTTACGGCTTCACCGTGCCGCTGCTGCCCGGTGACCACGTCACCGACGACACCGGCACCGGCTTCGTGCACACTGCGCCCGGCCACGGCCGTGAGGACTTCGACGTCTGGATGGCGCATGCCCGCGAACTCGACGGCCGCGGCATCGCCACCACCATTCCCTACACCGTCGACGAGAACGGTGCCCTGACCGATCATGCGCCCGGCTTCACGGGAAAACGCGTCATCAACGACAAGGGCGAGAAGGGCGACGCCAACGAGGCTGTCATCAAGGCGCTGGCCGAGGCCGGCATGCTGCTCGCGCGCGGCCGGCTCAAGCATCAGTACCCGCATTCCTGGCGCTCCAAGAAGCCGGTGATCTTCCGCAACACGCCGCAATGGTTCATCGCGATGGACAAGGACATTGCGG
>JBARNF010000014.1:0-5926 GCA_049802835.1 Bradyrhizobium sp. | reverse complement strand
GGCATGGAGACAGCCTGGCCAAAAACTCAGATTGGTCATATGCGATCGCCTCGCCGCAAGGCGAGGCGAGGTGGAGCACAAGCAAGCCGCATCCGATTGGATGCGACCGCTCACGCCTCGGCGGCGGCCAGGGTTTCGGTCTCGAGGAAATGCTCTGCGGCGAGCAGCCCGCTCAGCAACAGATCGCGGGCGCCGCGCAGCGAGCGCAGGGCACGGTTGAACTCGATGCCCGTCGACACCAGGCCGCGCAGCACGGCCGGGTTGCGGGCGACGCCGCGCAGGATCATCGGCAGGTCGATGTCGCCGTTCGGCTTGATGGCGTCCTTGGCGAGCGACGGAAGCGTGCGATGGGCGGGATCGGAGATCACCCGCAGCGCCGCGAACGGAAGCCCGTACTCAGCGGCATAGGCGGCCGCGATGTGGCTCTCCATATCGACCGCGGCGGCCCCGGTCTTCATCCGCAGCGCCGCCTTGCGAGCCTGCGCCACAACGACCTCCTCGGCCCCGGCGAGCACGCCGCGCACGACGCGGCGCTTCTTCAACGCCGCGCGGGCGATGTGCTCTTCGCGCAGCGACAATCCGGACAACCAGCGCGCGTTACCGGCGGTCACCTCGGTCGCGACGACGATGTCGCCGGCCTTGAGGCTCGGATCGAGGCCGCCAGCCACGCCAAAGCTGATGACGCCGCGGATCGAGGTCGGATCGAAGACCGTGAGCAGCGAGCGCAACTGCTTGGGATCGCTCGAGCTGCAGATGACCATCATGCCGGGCCCGGCAGCAATGCGGGCCTCCTGCACCAGTCCCGTTACGACCAAAACCGGCCGCGGATCAATGGGGCGATCCGCGGACGTCTCGCCCCCCATCCCCAACTTCACAATCCGACCCCTGACACCCTGTTCGACGCCGCTTCGTTCGACGCCGCTTCGTCTCTTGTTCCAAGCCTCAACTTCCAAGCCTCAACCGCGGCGGCGCCAGAGCGGAAAGACCTTAACAAACCGAGGATTACGCAGAAAAAATCCGCGAGGAAACCCTGTTTGCGCCGCACTGCACCGGCCCGCGATGCGTTTTTTGCCCGGTGTTGCCATTTGGTCCCGCCGTCACTGTTCCAGCCCAGAACAAGATCGGCGCAGGCTCCATCGCCGATGGAACTCCAAGCAAGAACCGAGCCACGGAAATGTGACAATCGGTGATCCCCGGCGTGTTCAGACCGGCCGAGGCGACGGCCCACGCACCGATGGAGAGCGCCAAGGCAGCGCCGCTGGTCAGCTGCGCCCGAGCAGCAGATCCGCGGCCCGGTCGCCGGACCGCACCGAGCCCTCGATGGTCGCCGGCAGACCGGTGTCGGTCCAGTCGCCGGCCAGGGCCAGATTGCCGAACGCGGTTTTGGCCCCAGGACGGAGGGCATTCTGCTCCGGTGTAGCCTCGAAGGTGGCGCGGCGCTCGCGCACGATCTGCCAGGGCGGCAGCGCGGCCGAGATGCCGGCGGCCTTGCAGACGTCGGCCCAGATCGCGGCGGCCAGCTCCTCGCGTGGCATGTCGACCAGCCGATCGCCGTTGCTGATGGTGACCGAAAGCCGCTGCGGGAAGGCGAACAGCCATTCGACCAGGCCGCCGACGACGCCGAGCAGCGCCGGCGCGTCCTTCGGCGGCGTGATGCGGAAATGGGCATTGACGATGGCGCGATACTTGGTCGGCCCGGTCAGGCCGGGCAGCAGCGCCATGGCGGGCCGCGGCGGCACCGCCAGCACGATGATGTCGGACGGACCAAGCGCGACGGTTTCGTCGCCGAACCGCAGCCCCGTCACGCGCTGGCCGGTGCTGTCGAGGCCGCGAAGCTCGCGGCCGATGCGGACGCTGCCGCCCTTGCCTTCCAGGAATTTGACCGCCGGGTCGATCAGCACGCCCGACAGGCCATCGCGCGCGATCAATGGCCGGCAGGCCTGGCCGCCGGCCAGCAAGGTTTCGCGGACGATGGCGCCGGCCAGCCCGGCCGAGCCTTCCGGCGGATCGCAATTCAGCGCCGCCAGCAGCAGCGGCTGCACCAGGCGATCGTACAGCGTGCCCTTGCAGGGGATGGTGGAGCCGATCGTCTTGGACGTACCCGCCCAGATCAGCGGCGACAGCGCGAGGTAATCGCCCAGGCGCGTATCGGGGACGCGGCGGCCCTCGTCGAACACCCATAGCGGCAGCCGGCCATTGCCGAGATCGAGCAGCCAGCGCTGTCCGGTCCGGATGTCCACGAAGGCGAATTGCGCGTCCTTCGGTCCCACCAGCCCCGCTTCCGAGCCGATCGCGCGGGCATAGGCGAGCACATGGTGATTGGCCGAGAGCAGCAGATGATTGCCGTTGTCGATCACGAGGTCGGTCGCAGCGTCGTAATAGGAGCGGCAGCGCCCGCCGATCTGCTGGGTGGCCTCGTGGACATGAACGGCGTAGCCCGCATTGGCGAGCCGCACGCCGGCGGAAAGGCCGGAAATTCCGGCACCGATGATGTGAGCGGTCTTGTTCATCAGATGAGAGCGTAACGGAGAATGATGCCGAGCTTGGTGAGCTTGCTCACACGCACCGGCTCGCGCGGCAACGCGAAGCCGCGTTCGAGCAGCAGGTCGAACACGGCGCGGTAGTATTTCGACATGATCCGCGGCGCCCGCACAGCGCGCCGGCGGTTGCGCCGCATGATCTCGTCGGCCTTCTCGAAATGCGTCCTGGCCCTGACGGCAACCGAGTTGCAGACCTTGGGCAGCGCGCGCTCCTGCATGACCTTGACCGGATCATCGCCGGTGATGCCGGCGAACAGCAGCGCCTCGCGCGGCAGATAGAGCCGGCCGATGCCGGCGTCCTCGTCGATGTCGCGCAGGATGTTGGTGAGCTGCAGCGCGCGGCCGAGATGGTGAGCGAGCAGGATGCCGTCGTCCTCGGGCATGCCGAAGATGCGCACCGACAGCCGTCCGACCGCACTCGCCACCCGATCACAATAAAGGTCGAGCGTGGCGAGATCGGGCGCACGGATCTCCTGCGGCACGTCCATCTCCATGCCATCGATGATGGCGAGGAAATCCTCCCGCTTCAGTCCGAACGTCTTCACCGAGGCGACGTAGTCGCGCAGACGCGGCGGCGGATTGCCGCGATAGAGCGCGTCGATGTCGTCGCGCCACTTCTGCAGTGCCGCCAGCCGCTCGGGCCGAGGGCCGTCGGAATCGGCGATGTCGTCGACCTCGCGGCAGAAGCTGTAGATCTGGAACATCGCGTCGCGCTGGGCGCGCGGCAGGACGCGCATCGCCGCATAGAACGAGCTGCCGGAGGCGGCCGTGCCGTGATCCACGCCGTCCGCTGTGGCCTCGACGGTCATGCGCCGGCCGCCGATTTGGTGACGGGACGGCGGCCGGCCACGCGGCGACCGACCTCGCCCGCGACCGCCGCGAGGGTGTGACCGAGCATCGCCAACGGACTCAGATGCACGCGCTCGCTCAAGGGGTCGCGCACCTTGAGCAGCGCCACGATGCGATCGGCGAAGCCCTGGATCACGGCAATCTCCAACCCGAAGCGGAAATCCTTGACGCCGCTGTTGAGGTCCCTGCCCTCGTCGAGCAGCGCCGCGTTGCGCACGGCGAGCTTCTGCAGACAGGACAGCAGCGGCGGCGGCGCCTTGGCCTCGCCGAGCATCTCGACCGTAGCGCCGGCCTCGGCGAGCGCATCGCGCGGCAGGTAGACGCGGTTGAGCGCCTTGTAGTCCTTGCCGCAGTCCTGCAGATGGTTGTTGATCTGCAGCCCGGCGCAGATGGCATCCGACGCCGGCCAGGTCGAAATCGACTCGCCGTGCACGTCGAGCATGAAGCGCCCGACCGGCATCGCCGAATAGCGGCAATAGTGAATGACCTCGTCCCAGGTCTCATAGCGCAGCTTGGTCACGTCCATGCGGAAGGCGACCAGCACATCCACCGCATGCCGGGGCGGCATGCCGCGCGCGGCGAGCGCCCGGCGCAGGCTCACGGCCACATCCTGCGTCTCGCCCGCTCCCGTCAGCTCGGCCTCGAGCAGATCGAGCAGCCGCAGCTTCTCCTCGCCCGGCAGGGTCGGATGATCGGCGATGTCGTCGGCCGTGCGCACGAAATTGTAGAACGCGAGAATCAGCGCCCGATGCTCGGGACGGATGATCCACGACGCCACCGGAAAGTTCTCGTCCCGGTGTGTCTTGCCGGATCGCAAATCGCTCGCGGTGGTCATGGACGAAACAGCTATCAGGTTGAAAGGGCGCTACCGAAAACAATGCCCGCCGCTTCGCTCATGCGAACGGATTGCTGGCCCTCATATAGGCGAAGATCCAGCCAAAACCAATGCAATCCGTATCGCCCCGCCACCATGGCCGGCGGCGCCGGCCCGCCTCTCGAGGCAGGCCAGCGGGCGTTAACCAAACGGCTCGGAAACGACGTTCCGGATGGCAGCTGCTTACTGGCTGTGGGTCTTGAGCACCTGATCGCAGGCCGGGCTGATCTTGGGGCGGTTCTCCTTCAGGCACGCCAGAATCGTGAAGTCACCCTGATCGATGACGGCACGGCAGAACTTCTGAACGTCACGCGTGCAAGCCGCCTGCTCCTCAGCCGTCCCGCGCGCGCCTTGCGCGAAGGCACCGGTGGAAGCGGACAGCGACAGCAGGGAAAGTGCCAGGAAAATCTTACGCATCGTGTTCCTTCATTTTGACAGCAGAGGAGACCTCCCGGGATCGCCGATGCTGCCCGGGAAACACCTGTTTGGTTTGGCAAGGACCGCAAGCCCCCCAGCGCCGGAGGTACGCTGCCAAATGCGGCCAAATTCACGCCCTATGATCCCGAGCCGCTCAAGCTCGGGCATCACAGCTTTGGCATAAACAAGGCGTTGATACTAGGGCATTATTTTCGGAACACGTTTTTCGCATTTGGCTGTTGCAAGCATGCCGCGCGGACCGTTAGATGCGGCGCCGTCGGGACCGGCGAGCGAGCTCTGCAGCAGCGTTCGCGACGAAGGCTGTTGGCCGTCATTTGAACCTAACGTTCGGCGAGAACACCAAGTGTTCGAAGCGGCAACACACGCCTGCACAACGGTGTCATTTTGGATGGGAAACTCGATATGAAACTGTTCGGCTCAGCTTTCTCCGGGCGCGTCGTCAAGGCTGCCGGTCTCGGCGCCGCGCTGATCCTGTCGGCAACGGCAGTTCAGGCGCAGTCGGGCCCGTTCGCCGGCTTTGACGGCTCCTGGTCCGGCAACGGCACCGTCGCACTGTCCGACGGCAGCACCGAGCGCATCCGCTGCAAGGCCAGCTACAAGGTCGCTGGCGTGAACCTCAAGCAGAGCCTGCATTGCGCCAGCGACAGCTACAAGTTCGACCTGACCAGTGACGTCATCAGCCAGGGCGAGCGCATCTCCGGCAATTGGAGCGAAGCGAGCCGCAACGTGAACGGCGAGTTGCAGGGCACCGCCGGCAACGGCCAGATCGACGTGTTCGTGCAGGCTGCCGGCTTCGCCGCCAGCATCACCCTGAAGACCAGCGGCAACAAGCAGGTGGTGCAGATCTCCTCGAAGGGCGAGATCCGCGGCGTCAACATCACGATGTCGAAGACCTGAGCGGGTCGCACTCCCATCAGCAATCGAATGCGCAAACGGCCCTGACGATGTCAGGGCCGTTTTGCTTCTTGCTGAGGCACGGAAAAAACATAAGCGTTTAAGCCCCACTGTCGTCGCCCGGCTTGCCGCCTTCGCTAACCCGACTTCGCGGATTCGCGCTCGAAAATCGTGATTTTGCGATTTTTTGGAGCGCTAAGTTGTTGATGTGCAACGGGTGGGGTGTTCGTTTTGGGCCGAAAACGGCTGTAGTGAAGACCTGCCCGATTCCCAAGGCCATGACGCTGCGCGTAGGATTCGCGGCGTCATGTTCCTGCGCCGCACCGAGCGA
>JBARNF010000013.1:0-14112 GCA_049802835.1 Bradyrhizobium sp. | reverse complement strand
GCTTTGCCCACCCTACGATTTCTCGGATCGTGGAAGGCGCGCGGCGGGACCGACGTCGCACCATTTCTCGCAGCGAGAGAATCGTGCAACGATTGATCCGGAACGGTGGCCGGTGCCGGAAGCCGAGACTGTCTACTGAGCTGGGCTTGCGGTGATGACCGCAGGTCCAGAACGAACACTCCGGAGGGAGTATCATGATTGACAGACGCGATCTGCTCAAGGGAGCAGGGCTGACTGCGTTGTTGGGCGGCCTTGGCGCGACCAACGCGCTGGCAGGGGACGTCGTGACGCTGCCCTTCGCCAACGGCGAACGGCCGCTGGTGAAGTATCCGCAGAAGCGGCTGATGATCGGTCTGACCAGCCGGCCGCCACAGCTCGAGACGCCGTTTGCGGTGTTCAACGACGGCCCGATCACGCCGAATAATGCGTTCTTCGTCCGCTATCACCTGGCGGGCCTGCCCTACGATCTCGATCCCGACAAGTTCACGCTGGAGGTCAAGGGCAAGGTCGACAAGCCGCTCAAGCTGTCGCTCAAGGACATCCGGAAGATGAAGGCGACCGAGATCGTCGCCGTCAATCAATGCTCCGGCAACAGCCGCGGCTTTTTCGAGCCGCGTGTCGCCGGCGGCCAACTCGGCAACGGCGCCATGGGCAATGCGCGTTGGCGCGGCGTGCCCCTGAAGACCGTGCTGGAGATGGCAGGCGTGCAGGCCGGCGCCAAGCAGGTCACCTTCGGCGGCATGGACGGTCCGGTGATCGACAAGACGCCGGACTTCGTCAAGGCGCTCGACCTGGATCATGCCAACAACGGCGAGGTGATGCTGGCCTATGGCATGAATGGCGAGGACCTGCCGTTCCTCAACGGCTTTCCGCTGCGCCTGATCGTCCCCGGCTATTACGGCACCTACTGGGTCAAGCACCTGAACGAAATCACCGTAATCGACAACGTCTTCGACGGCTTCTGGATGAAATCTGCGTACAGAATTCCGGATACGCCGAACAATTCCGTCGAGCCCGGCACCACGCCGAAAGCAACGATCCCGATCAGCCGCTTCACGGTGCGCTCGTTCATCACCAGCGTCGCCGATGGCGCCAAGCTGAAGACGGGCAACACCACGCTTCGGGGTCTCGCATTCGACGGCGGGGCGGGTATCAAGGAGGTCGCAGTCTCGACCGATGGCGGCAAGACCTGGACCAATGCCAAACTGGGCAAGGACCTCGGCAAGTATTCCTTCCGCGCATGGAAGCTGCCGGTGAAGCTTGCCGCCGGCGCCTACGATCTCAAGGTCCGCGCGACCAGCAATTCCGGTGAGACGCAGCCGGACGCGCCGCGCTGGAATCCGGCCGGCTATTTGCGCAACGTCGTCGAAACCGTGCGCGTCGCGGTGGCCTGAGGAGCATGATCATGCAACGGACGTCTCTCCTCGCCGTCATCCTGACTTCCAGCCTTTGCTGGCTTGCGAGCGGCCCGGCCTCGGTCACGGCAGCCCCGGTCAACTATCAGATTCCGCAAGAGGTGGCCGTCTTCAAGCCGGGGCCGAATCTCGAGATCGTGCAGGGCAACTGCACGGCCTGTCACTCGGCAGATTACATCAACACGCAACCGCCGATGAAGAACAAGAAGGACTTCTGGCAGGCGGAGGTCACCAAGATGATCAAGGTCTATGGTGCGCCGATCGACGATTCGGACGTCGGCAAGATCGTCGATTATCTTGCGGCGACCTACTGACGCCCTGGCCGGCAATCTCTGGCGCGGCGGTGAGGCCGGCGAGCATTCTCAACCCGCCCCCTTCGCCGGCGGGAAATCCATCCGGTCGTTGGTGCGGCAATAGCGGTCGGCGAACATGCGGCCGACGGGATGGAACAACTCCATCTCGACCCGCATCTTCTTGGTGTCCCACAACTCGTCGCGGATGTGGAAATTCACACCTTCGCCGAGCACCAGCACGCGATCGCCGTTGACGTCGATCAGCTGCCAGGTCCTGCACTCCATCGCGAACGGCGCATCCGCGAGCCGCGGCACCGCGATCATGCGCGAGGGCGCGAGCTTCAATCCGAGATGATCGGGCTCGCCGATGTCGGGCGGAAAGTCGCCGCCGGTCTCATGCATCGCCTGCGCCAGGGGCTCGTCGGTGATGTGAACGACGAACTCGCCGGCGCGGCGGATGTTGACCAGCGTGTCCTTCACGCGGCCGTCCGGACGCAGGTTGATTGCGAACACGCATAGCGGCGGGTCCTCGCCGAGCACGTTGAAGAACGAGAACGGCGCCGCGTTGACGACCCCGGTCTCGCCGATCGTCGTCACCCAGGCGATCGGCCGCGGCAGCACGAAGGAGGTCAGGATCTTGTAGCGTTCGCGCGGGCTGAGATCGGTGGACAGGTATTCCATGAGAGGCCTCTGGTCGGTGGGACGTCGAGCCTAGTAGGCCATGATGCGATGCGGAAGCCGATAAAGCGGGCACGGCCTGCGCGCCTCTGCTGCAGCCGCTCCTTCGGAAATTCGATGTTCCCGGGAACGGGTCCGACGGCGCCACGTTCGAACAGCACAACAATGCAAATGGAGGTCACGCCATGAAACCCATCGTCAGCTTGATTGCGTGTGCGTTCGTCGTCTCGGCCACGTCTGCGTTCGCGCAGGGCGGGCAGCAGACCACCACGCCGCCGAGCGCGCAGAATTCCGGAGCGGGCATCCAGGGCGCGCCCGGCAACAAGAACGGACCGACGGCGAACAAGTCCCGCACGGTCGGTTCGTCGTCGTCGACGATCAACCGCCATAATCCGGACGTGAGCGCGCAGGACCCGTCGAACATCAAGGGCCTGCCGGGCAACAAGAACGGCCCGCCGGCCAAGAAGCCGCAGCAGTAAATATGTCGAGCGCCTCGTGGCGGCTGCGCGATTGCGCAGCTGCCGGTGGTGATCGATGATCCGCTGGTGACGGGGGCAAGGCAGCCGGTCCCCGGGGAGACGACGCCCAACTCGTCAAAACATCGCGCGGGGAATGCCGGTTGATCGGCTGAACCTGTGGTACCTGCCGCCTGCATATTTTTCGCAGGTGGGCCATGGGTGAGGCCTTCGCCCGGCATTCCCTGCGCTCTCGTTGTCCGAGAACACCGGTCGGTCAAGCTCGGACGCCAGAAAGCGCCGCGAGATCGCGAGCGTGCGACCTGAGCCGTCGTCGTCAGGGCAGCGCCGCTGCGGCGTTGGTGACGATCAGGTTGTCGGTATCGGCCGGCGCCAGCTCGCTGGTGGAATCACCGCCGAGATATTTGTCGAGCGTCGCCTGGATTCGCTCACGCGCGGTGTAAGGGCCGCGATCGCTCATCCAGGTGTGCTGGAATTCGGTCTTGATGATGTCGATGCCGCTCTTCCTGCCGGCCTGAGTAGGCAGCACGCCGGGATCGGTCTTGAACTGCGGATCGTCGGAGCGGAACGACAGGATCTTCAGCTTGTCGCGGATCACGAACGGAACGCGCAAGTTGTCCAGCGTCACCACCTGGCTGACGATGTTCGGATGCTCCTTGGCGAAATACATCGCGGTATCGCCGCCGTTGGAATGGCCGACCAGGGTCAAATGTGCGTAGTCCGCATTCGGATGGCGATTCTTCATCTCATGGAGCACGCAGAGAATGTTGGCTTCGCCCTTCTTGTAGACGTCGAGCCGGCCGACATAGGGCATCCCGACCTTGGTGACGAGCGGAGGGTCGGTCGGCAGGTCCTGCTGGACGCTGGCGACGAGATAGCCGCGAGCGGCAAACACATTGGCCAGGAACGAGTACTCGGTGTTCTTCACCGTGTTGCCATTGCTGATGACGGCGACCGGCAACCGCCACAGCCCGGCATTGGCCTTCATCTCGTAGTCCCTGCGCACGGCGACATCGACCGTAATCGGCCGCTGCCGCTCGGCATCGAAGAACTCTCGGCTCTCGTGCTGGATGCCCCATTTGGCCATCGCGAAATAGCCGGCCACAGCCAGGGCAGATACGCAGGCCAAAACCGTCATACCGCGCTTCATGGCATCCTTTCCTGTCAATTCTCATCTCTATGTGATGAGGGACAACGCGGAGGTCACGGGGGCGTGGCCTCATCCGCCACATTAAATTTGCGAAACCTGCGGGTCTACGCCGGAACCTTTTGCCAGGAAGCGAACCAGCGTACCGGGTCACCTCCGCACCGGCCGGGTCAGAAGGCGGTATAGCCGCCATCGATCACGAAGCAATCGGCGGTGTGGTAGGACGAGGCCTTGCTCATCAGATACACGGCGATGCCGCCGAAGTCGGAGGGCTCGCCGAACCGCCGTACCGGAATGCGCGGCATCACATTGGCGACGAACTTGTCGTTGGCCATGATGCCCGCGGTCATGTCGCTCTTGATCCAGCCGGGCAGGATCGCGTTGGCGGTGACGCCGTGGCGGGCGAGCTCGACGGCAAGCGCCCGGCACAGCGCGTTGATCGCGGCCTTGGTCGCCGCATAATGCTCGTTGCGGGCGGTGCCGAACAGCGAGGCGAGACTGGAGGTCGCCACCAGCCGGCCGAAGGCGTCGCCGGCTTCTGCGCGCGCCGTCATGTGCCGCGCTGCGGCCTGAAAGGCGTGGAACACACCGTCCAGATTGGTCGCGAACATCGTGCGCCATTCCTCCTCGCTGCGTTCGATGAAGGGCTTGCGGCCGCCGCCGCCGATGCCGGCATTGGCGAAGCAGCCGTCGACCCGGCCGAACGCGTCGAGCGTGGCCTTCATCGCCTCGTCGACGGAGGCGGCGCTGGTCACGTCGCAGATTCGGGTATCGACCTTGCCGGGCCCGGCGGCCATCGATGCCGCGGCGGCCTTGTTCTTGTCGGCGTTGCGGCCCCAGATCGAGACGTTGCAGCCACTGGACGCAAGTGCCTGGGCGATACCGAGGCCTATGCCTCCGTTGCCGCCAGTGACGACGGCCACACGGCCGGTGAGGTCGAACATGGTCATGGGCGTTTCCGTGATGATGGCGCGCTCTGTGGCGCTGCGCTTATTGGACCATGCAACCATGGACAAGCCGACCGCAAAAATCAAATATGCCGGATGAACCGGGCTCGGCTTCGTATTTCCGCAGCGAAGAATGCAGCCACCGAAAATCTCCCGAGAGGAAACCATGCAGTTCAAGCACGTCACGCTCGATTTCGAGGAGGCTGTCGCCGTCCTCAAGCTCGACCATCAAGAGGTCATGAACGCGGTCTCGATCGACATGCTCGGTGGGCTCGCGGAGGCGCTCGACGAGATCGAGGAGAAGAGGGCCGAGGTGCGCTGTCTCGTCGTGACGGGCGCGGGCCGCGCGTTCTGCACCGGAGCCAATCTGCAGGGTCGCAACGCGCAGGCCAAGCCCGGCCGCAGCAATGCCGGCGCCGCGCTGGAGACCGCGTTCCATCCGTTCCTGCGGCGCTTGCGCAATCTGCACTGTCCGATCGTGACCGCGGTGAATGGCCCGGCGGCCGGCGCCGGCATGAGCTTCGCGCTGATGGGCGACATGATCCTGTGCGCGAAGTCCGCCTACTTTTTACAAGCCTTCCGCCGCATCGGCCTGGTGCCCGATTGCGGCTCGACCTGGCTGCTGCCGCGGCTGGTCGGCAAGGCCCGCGCGATCGAGCTGTCGCTGCTCGGCGAGAAGCTGCCGGCGGAGACGGCGCTGCAGTGGGGCCTCGTCAACCGCGTCTATGATGATGGCGCTCTGATGGAGGAGACGATGAAGCTCGCGCGCGATCTTGCCAACGGCCCCACGGTGGCGCTGGCGCAAATTCGCGGACTGTATTGGGACAGCCCGGAGAACTCGTTCGAGGAGCAGCTCAACGCGGAATTCCAGTCACAGCGCATCGCAGGCAACACCTCCGACTTCAAAGAAGGCGTCACCGCGTTCCTCGAAAAGCGGCCGGCCAAGTTCAAGGGCCAATGATCGAGACCGAACTGTCCCGCTGCGTTCAGGCTTTCATGCCGGGGGCGAGCGGCGTGAGCGGCGCCGCCAAGCTCTCGGGCGGCGCCAGCCAGGAGACGTGGCGCTTCGACATCGTCCATCCCGACGGCGCTATCGGCGCGATCCTGCGTCGTGCGCCGAAGGGCTACGGCGCAGCACCAGGCCGCGCCGCCGGGCTCGACAACGAGGCCGCGCTGATGCGGCTGGCCTGCGCGGCCGGCGTGCCGTCCCCCGAGGTGCTGCATGTGCTGCACCCGGCGGACGATCTCGGCACCGGCTTCATCATGCGGCGTGTGGAGGGCGAGACCATCGCGCGCAAGATTTTGCGCGACGCTGACTATGCCGACGCGCGGCCACGTCTCGCGCGCCAGCTCGGGCAGATCGCAGCCGGCATCCACGGCATCGCGCGGAACGCGTTGCCCACGCTGCGCGAGATGACATCGACGAAGGAGATCGCCGAGATCGCGCGCGAATATCACAGCTTCGGCTGGCCGCGGCCGGTGTTCGATCTGGCGCTGCGCTGGCTCGGCCAGAACGATCCGGGTCCGTCGGACGAAATGACCCTGGTGCATGGCGACTTCCGCAACGGCAATCTGATCATTGGTCCCGACGGCGTGCGCGCCGTGCTCGATTGGGAGCTCGCCCATCTCGGCGATCCCATGGAGGATCTCGGCTGGATCTGCGTCAACTCCTGGCGCTTCGGCGAGATCGACAGACCGGTCGGAGGCTTCGGCGCGCGCGAGGAGCTGTTCGCCGGCTACGAAGCTGCGGGGCGCAAGGTCGATCCCGACAGGGTGAAGTTCTGGGAGGTCATGGGCACCTTGCGCTGGGGTGTGATGTGCTGCGGCATGATGCAGCGCTTTCGCAGCGGTCCCGATCATTCGATGGAGCGCGCGATGATCGGCCGCCGGGCCTCGGAAGCCGAGATCGATCTGTTGCGGCTGCTTGCGCCGAGGGGAGCCTGATCGATGCAAGACGAACCGACGCCGACCGAGCTGGTGCAGGCCGTGGCCGACTTCCTGCGCAACGACGTCGCGCCGCTACTGTCCGGCCACGACGCGTTCAAGCTGCGTGTCGGCATCAACGCGCTGGATCTCGTCGTGCGGCAGTTGACGCAGGCGGCGCCCGCAGAAGCTGCTGAGTTCTCGCGGCTTAAACAGCTGCTGGGACAGGATGGTGATTTGCTCGATCTCAATCGTGCACTCGCGGAGCTGATTGCCAGTGGCGCCGTCGATCTCGACACGCCCGGCTTGAAGGCTCATCTCTGGCAGACCACGCTCGACAAGCTCACCGTCGATCAGCCGAACTACGCCTCCTACAAGTGCGAGGCGGGGAGGGATCAAGGTGAGGAGGGCAAAGGTGTCACCTAATCCTCAGTCGTCATTGCGAGGAGCGTCAGCGACGAAGCAATCCAGACTGCCTCTGCGGTGGGAGTCTGGATTGCTTCCGCCTACGCCCTTCGCGCTTCGGCGGACGCGTCGCTGCGCTCGCAATGACGGTGGTGAGAGCAGGGCAGGTGTCGCGATCATCTCGGCCGTCATTCCGGGGCGCGACGCAGTCGCGAGTCCGGAATCCATAACCACGATCGGGCGTCTGGATTCCGGGCTCGCGCTGCGCGCGCCCCGGAATGACGAAATCAGTGAGGCTCTACCGCCCCAGCCATTTCGGCGGACGCTTTTCCGAGAACGCCTTCGGTCCCTCGATGTAGTCCTGGGAATGGATCATCGCCTGCACCGCCGGGTAGTCGCGTTGTTCGGTGATCGCCTGCTCGAGCGAGACCGCAAGCCCCTTCTCGATCGCCTGCTTGGACGCGCGGATCGACATCGGCGAGTTCTTGGCAATGGTCTCGGCCCAGCGCTCCGCGGCCGCCAGCGCCTCGCCCTGTGGCACCACCTCGTTGACGAAGCCGAGCTCGTGACCTTCGCGGGCGCCGACATGGCGGCCGGTCAGGATCATGCCCATGGCGCGCTTCATGCCGATCTGGCGCGGCAGCCGCTGCAAGCCGCCGGCCAGCGCGGCGAGGCCGACGCGCGGCTCGGGCAATGCGAAGGTCGCATTGTCCGAGGCGATGATCAGGTCGCAGGCCAGCGCGATCTCAAAGCCGCCGCCCATCGCGACGCCGTTGACGGCGGCGATGATCGGCTTGTCGCAGTCGAAGCGCGAAGTCAGCCCCGCAAAGCCGCTCTTGCCCCAGCCGCGCGCGCCGCCCGCCGCCTGCCATTTGAGATCGTTGCCGGCGCAGAACGCCTTGTCGCCCTCGCCGGTGACGATCCCGACCCATTGCTCGGGATCGGCGGCGAAGGCGTCGAACACGCGCTCGAGTTCGTAATGCGCCTCGATGTGCAGCGCGTTGTAGACCTCGGGCCGGGCCAGGGTCACGATCGTGACCGGACCCTTGCGGGTCACTTTCGAGAATTTCAGCTCCATCAGCCGTTCCTCCTGATTGTTGGTATTTGGCAGTCGAACGCGATCTTAGCGTCTGCGCTCGCTTTGCGGTCCTCCAAATACGCAACAGCGGTCCGCGTCACAAGCACGCGACGGGAGACGGGTCCGGTGGACGCTGCGCCGGCCGACATCAACAAGAACAAGATGACCTGGGAGACACACCATGGACTTTTCCTTGCCGAAGGAGCTCGTTGCCTATCTCGACGAGCTTGACCGCTTCATCGCCGCCGAGATCAAGCCGCTGGAGGACGCCGACGACAACATCCGCTTCTTCGACCATCGCCGCGAATGGGCGCGGACCGATTTCGACAATGGCGGCCTGCCGCGGCATGACTGGGAGGTGCTGCTGCGCCAGGCCAAGGATCGCGCCGACGCGGCCGGTCATCTGCGCTTTGCGATACCGAAGCGCTACGGCGGCAAGGACGGCTCCAACCTCTGGATGGCCGTGATCCGCGAGCATTTCGCCTCCAAGGGCCTCGGCCTGCACAACGACCTGCAGAACGAACATTCGATCGTCGGCAATCTGCCGATCGTCACCATGCTGGATCGCTATGGCCGCGACGACCAGAAGGCGATGATCGACGGCTCGATCACCGGCAAGTACCGCATCACCTTCGGTCTGACGGAGCCGCATCACGGCTCGGATGCGACCCACATGGAAACCAAGGCGCAGCCGGCGACCCGCGACAACGTCAAGGGCTGGCTGATCAATGGCGAGAAGATGTGGACGACCGGCATGCACGTGGCCAGCCACTGCGCGCTGTTTGCGCGCACGTCGGGCAATGACGGCGATGCCCGCGGCATCACCTGCTTCCTGGTGCCGGCCAAGACCGCAGGCGTGAAGGTCGAGGAGTATCTCTGGACCTTCAACATGCCGACCGACCATCCGCGCGTCAGCTTCACCGACGTGTTCGTGCCGGACGACGCGTTGTTCGGCGAGGTCGGGCGCGGGCTGTCGCTGGCGCAATGCTTCGTGCACGAGAACCGCATCCGTCAGGCCGCGAGCTCGCTCGGCGCCGCGGTGTTCTGCATCAACGAGAGCGTGGCCTATGCGCGCGAGCGAAAACCGTTCGGCAAGGCGCTGGCGGAGAACCAGGCGATCCAATGGCCGCTGGTGGAGCTGGCGACCCAGGCCGAGATGCTGCGGCTCCTGATCCGCAAGACGGCGTGGGAGATGGACCAGCTGACGCAGGTGCAGGTCGAGCACACGCTGTCGGACAAGGTGTCGATGTGCAACTACTGGGCAAACCGTCTGTGCTGCGAAGCCGCCGATCGCGCGATGCAGGTGCATGGCGGCGTGGGTTATTCGCGGCACAAGCCGTTCGAGCACATCTACCGCCACCACCGCCGCTATCGCATCACCGAGGGCAGCGAGGAGATCCAGATGCGCAAAGTGGCGGGCTTCCTGTTCGGCTACATGGGGGTGAACAAGAGGTGAGGCGAACTTGATCAGCGGATCGTCATCGCGAGTGTCAGCGAAGCCATCCAGAGCTTTCTCCGGAGCCCTGGATTGCTTCGGCGCAAGAGCGCCTCGCAATGACGGTGGGGAGAGAGCGCACGCTCCCTCCACGTCATCGCGAGCGCAAGCGACGCGATCCAGAATGCCGCCGCGAGTACTGCGTCTGCGGCTGGCTGGAGCGAGCGGCAAACACTGGCGCTGCGGCTCAGTTCACCTGCCGCTCGTTGCCCGCCCAGTACGGGTCGCGCAGATTCCGCCGCAGGATCTTGCCGGAAGGATTGCGCGGCAGGGCATCGAGAAAGTCGACGGTCTTCGGCGTCTTGAAGCCGGCGATACGGGTGCGGATGAAGTTGATGATGTCGGTCGCGGTTGCCTGCTTGCCGGGCTTCATCACGACGATCGCTTTCACTGCCTCGCCCCATTTGTCGTCGGGAATGCCGATCACCGCGGCCTCGGCGACATCGGGATGATCGCAGATCGCGCTCTCGACCTCGGCGGGATAGATGTTCTCGCCGCCGGAGATGATCATGTCCTTGATGCGGTCGTGGATGTAGACGTATCCGTCCTCATCCATGTAGCCGGCATCACCGGTGCGCAGCCAGCCATGCTTGCCGAGCGTACGCGCTGTCGCCTCGGGCAGATTCCAGTAGCCGGTCATGTTGGAGCCGGAGCGCGTGGCGATCTCGCCGACCTCGCGCGGCGGCAGCGGGTTGCCCAAGGGATCGATGATCGCGACCTCGATGCCCGGCAGCGGCTTGCCGGCCGAGCGCATCCGTTCCAGGCCTTCGACATGGTCCTCGGGCGGCAGCACGATGATCGTGCCGGTCGTCTCGGTCATGCCGTACATCTGCACGAAGCCGCATTTGAAGACCTCGATGCATTCCTTCAGCAGCGCGGCCGGGATCGGCGAGGCGCCATAGAGCATGTATTTCAGGCGCGAGAAGTCCACCTCGCGGGCGCGTGGCTGTCGCACGACGAACTGCATGGCGGCCGGCACCATGAACAGCTTGGTGATGCCGGACTGCTCGAAGAAGTCGAGGATCTTTGTCGGATCGAACTCGCGCGCGATGACGCCGCGGGCGCCGTGATACAGGCTCATCAGGCCCCAGCCGGAGCCGCCGATGTGAAAGATCGGCATCGCGATCAACGACACGTCGTCGGTCGACCATTTGTTCCAGTCCGGCTTCTCTTCGGGATTGCCGGTGTTGACGAGGTTGAGGAAGTTGGCGTGCGACAGCATCGCGCCCTTCGGCTTGCCGGTCGTGCCCGAGGTGTAGAGCTGCAGCGCGATATCCTTCGGAGTGATCGCAACGCCCGGGTCATCCGCGCTTTGCGCGTCGCGCCAGGCCGTGTAGTCCTGCCAATCAGGCGCGCCGCCTTCGGTCGTGATGATGTGGCGCACGTTCGGCAGCTGGTCGCGGATGCTCCTGATCATCGGGATGAACTCGGGCCCGACGAACAGAGCAGGGGCCTTGCAGTCCTCGATAATGAAGGCGACCTCCGGGCCGGCGAGCCGCCAGTTGACCGGCGCCATCACCACGTTCGCTTTCATCGCGCCGATCAGCAGCTCGAAATAGCTGTCGCTGTTCTTGCCGAAATAGGCGATCCGCTGGTGCGGCTCGAGGCCGAGGGCCTTGAGCGCGTTGGCAACCTGGTTGGTCTTGGCATCGAACTCGGCGAAGCTGGTGAGGCGGCCTTCGAACTCGTAGGCGGTCGCGGAGCCCAGCGCTTGCGCCTGTGTGCGTACGACGTCGACGAGCGTCGACGCGGCCGTCGAGACGGACATGTTTTCCCTCCGATTGTGCCGTTTTCTTTGTTCTACGTCTTGCCGTCTTCCTCACCCCGGATCGCGCCGGAGCGAGCTTCGTTCGCTCAGTCTATAGGGCACGCGCCGCCGATCAACAGCGTGGTTGCGCCGTCAACTCGTGCGCGTTGCGCGGTCCTTCTCGTTCTGCGCCTTGATGGACTCCTTGGCCTTGGTCCAGTCGTCGTCACTCCAATCGCGCAGTTGATAGAAATTACCGCCCATTGCCAGCGCCTGCGCGCCGTCCATCGCGATGGTCTCGCCGTTGATCCAGTTGCAGCCGCCAGAAATCAGGAACACCGCGAGGTTTTGCAATTCCTCCATGGTGCCGACGCGGCCCATCGGATTCATCGCCTTGGTGCGCGCGCCGGCCTCGTCGCCCGGCTTGATGCGCTTGCTCATGCCTTCGGTCGGGATCTCACCCGGCGCGATCGTATTGAGGCGGATGCCGTAGCGGCCCCATTCGGTGGCGAGCGACATCGTCATGGCGTGAATCGCCGACTTGCTCATCGCCGATGGCACCACGTAGGGCGAGCCGTTGCGGACCCAGGTCACCGTGATCGACACGACATTACCCGGCTGCTTCGCCGCGATCCAGCGCTTGCCGACGGCGTGCGTGACGTAGAACGTGCCGTGCATGACGATATTGGCGACGGCGTCGAAGCCGCGTGGGCTCAATTCTTCAGTACGGGAAATGAAGTTGCCGGCGGCGTTGTTGATCAGATCAGTCAGGCCGCCTTCCTGGAAGATGGCCTCGATCATTTCCTCCACAGCCATGGCATTGCGAATGTCGACGCCGTGGCTGGTGACGCGACCGCCATAGAGGTCCATCAGTTCGGTTGCGGTCTCGTCGCAGACGATTTTCCGTCGGCCGCAAATATGCACTTCCGCGCCGAGCTGGAGAAAGCGTCCAGCCATCGCCTTGCCGAGTCCGGTGCCGCCGCCCGTCACCAGAATGCGCCGACCTTCGAGGAGATTGTCCTTGAACATGGGAGTTTCCGCCTGACATGTTGTGAGTTAATTGGTCGATTGACTAAATCGCTCCGACAGCCTTCTGTAAAGTCACAAAGACATTCGCAGGGAGAACCGCATCATGGAGAACCGGGTCGCGATCGAGATCACCGACGGTGTTGCCGACGTCCGTCTGGTCCGCGCCGACAAGATGAACGCGCTCGATGTCGCGATGTTCGAGGCGCTGGTGGCGGCCGCCGCGCGCCTGTCGAAGGAAAAGGGCCTTCGGGCTGTTGTATTGTCCGGCGAGGGCCGCGCCTTCTGCGCGGGCCTCGACATGGGCCGTTTCGCGGCGATGAAGGAAACGGGCGGTAACGGCGTCCCCGGCGGCGAAAATCGCGATCTCACCGTACGCACCCACGGCAAGGCCAATTTCGCCCAACAGGCGGTGTGGGGCTGGCGGCAGCTGCCGGTGCCAGTGATTGCTGCGGTGCATGGCGTGGCCTACGGCGGTGGCTTCCAGCTCGCGCTTGGCGCCGACATGCGTTATGTCGCGCCCGACACGAAGATGTCGATCATGGAGATCAAATGGGGCCTCGTTCCTGACATGGCAGGGACGCCGATCCTCGCGACCCTGATGCGCGACGACATCCTGCGCGAGCTGACCTATACGGGTCGGGTCTTTTCGCCGGAGGAGGGGCAGGCCTACGGCCTGGTCACGCGCATCTGCGCCGATCCGCGCGCGGCAGCGCTGGAGACGGCGCGGGAGATCGCCGGCAAGAACCCGGATGCGATCCGCGCCGCCAAGCGGATGCTGAACAACCTCTCCGTCGATCCCGGGCCGGCGCTGCTCGCGGAGTCGGTCGAGCAGCAGAAGCTCCTCGGCAGCCCCAACCAGCTGGAATCGGTGCGCGCCAATATCGAGAAGCGCGCGCCGAAGTTCGCGGATTAGCGCGGTCATTCCGGGATGCTCCGAAGGAGCAGACCCGGAATCTCGAGATTCCGGGTTCGATGCTTTCGCATCGCCCCGGAATGACCGGTCAGACACGAACCGACGCAGATCGGATCCAAGGAAATGGAAACGCCCTCGTTGTTCTGCGGCATCATCTCCGGCGACCGGCGGCGCAGCCATGCCGAGGTCGTTGACCGTGCGGCGCGCATTGCGAGCGGTTTGGCAAAACTCGGTGTGCGCCAGGGCGATTGCGTCTGCATCCTGATGCGCAACGACGTCGCCTTCATAGAGGCGGCCTATGGCGCGATGCGGCTCGGAGCCTATGGCGTGCCGGTGAACTGGCACTTCAAGCCGGAGGAGATCGAGTACATCCTGAGGGATTCGGGAACATCGGTCCTGATCGGCCACGCCGATCTGCTGCATCAGCTTCGTGCTTCCATTCCATCCGCTGTCGCCGTTCTCAGTGTCCCCACACCACCGGAGATTTTGTCCAACTACAGGATCGATGCGGATCTGCTCGCGACACCCGCCTTCGCGACCGAGCTGGAAGGCTGGATCGCGCAGCA
>JBARNF010000012.1:0-2420 GCA_049802835.1 Bradyrhizobium sp. | reverse complement strand
TCACCGCCCGAAGCCAAATACTTGAGCGGCGATTTCGGGTAAAGAGCTCCGCTAAACTGTCTAACCGGAACACCTCCACTGTTAGGAAGAGCGCGCGTGTCGAATGTTCGGAAGGGCACAGTCTCGGTCGAACTCCAGACGCGTATAGTTCCGTCCAGGCTTGCCGACATCAGCCGCGTTCCATCCGGCCAGTAGTCGAGAGCGTAGATGGGAGCCGTGTGGCCCTTGAGGATGTGGAGGATCTTGGAGGATGTCGTGTCCCAAATTCGTATGATGCCGTCGTCACTGCCCGTAGCGATCTGCGCGCCCGTAGGGGAGACCGCTACGGACCGGACGGTTCTTGCGTCCGAAAGATTGGGCTTGATTGTGATTGGAATGAATGGGCCGCCAACACTTGTTCCAGTCTGGGTCCGGGGACCACTCGTTAGACACGCCGACCGACGCGAGGACTCCGTTGCCTGACCAGGGCCGACCGGATCTGGGTTGGCTTGAGGAGGGATCGTTGGAGGAGACGTCCTTGGAGAACTCAATGTCGAAGGACTCGGTAGTGATGGATTGCCATCGTACGTCGAACTCCGAACGATTTCCAATATCGGCCGGTAACTCAGCAGCGCTATTGAGAACAGAGCCGCGCCCGCTAGAGCATGGCGTGTGACGCGTCTTCGCAAGAATACCGGTATTCTCTTCAATCGGATTGCGATCCCCGACTTCGTCGCGACCGATTCATCGATTGCGTGAATGAGATGATCGACATGAGCGTGAAAGTCGCGCCCACCCGAGACTGTCTCTGCATGCCGATAGGCAAAATCTTTTAGTTCCGGGGGCAACTCGCCCGCGTGGGGCATTTCGGTGCCGTCCACGAGCACCGGGATGACGAGCACTTTTCGCCGTAAGGCGGTTTCTACTTCTATCCGCACCCAGTCGTTGGGGTCGTGTATACTTGGAGAGCCTTGCTTGGTCGAGCCAAGCCATTTGGGACCGACGATCACAATCATGACGTCGGCCTCATTCAAGACCTGGATCAGCCGGTCGCGGAAATCGACACCTGGAAGTATGTTATCGATGTCGACGAATATGGACGTCGCACCAAAGTGCGGACGCAGGCGGTCAAGAATTCGGCCAGTAATTGCTTCCGATTGCCGCCGGCGATACGAAACGAAGATCTTAGGCATGAAATGCCCCCAATCAATCGCATCAAAGAATTTGAAGACCCGTCTGTAGAGTCTCCCAAAACACTCCCTTTATGGTTGAATATTATCGGATAGAACGCAACCCGATTCTGAGTCCTGGTATAATTAGATTCAATGGCGGATTTGCTTGGAGGCGGACTAAACGATCAACTTCGCCTCCAACTACCGTATAACACATTGATTTAAATTTGGATTCGCAAGAAATCGGCGATAGGATACGTGCTCGTGATGTTGTCCAATTTGAAGTTCTTGGTGCTTCTCGGTCTTCTGACCTCCGTGCTCGCCGCCGAGCCCAAGCCCGACGCCGCCATCAATACCAAGGCGATCGAGGCCAATGTCACGCTCGATTCCTCGATCAAGGCGGACGCGCCGCTGGCCGCCTATTGCCTCGCCGACGGCAGGAGGTGGATCGACAAGCAGGCCGGCGATGCCGCCAAGGAGCGCAAGCAGGATCCGCAAGCATTCCGCGACGGCAAATGGTCGTTCGAGCGCAAATATTCGGTCCGCTCGGTCGTGGCCGACCGCTATGTCAGCATCATCAGGGACGACTACATGGACACCCGCGCCGCGCATCCCAACAGCGACGTCAACACCATCCTGTGGGACCGGACCCAGAGCAAGCCGATCAGCATCCGTCCGTTCTTCGCCGAGACGGCCGACAACGGTCCGACCATGACCGCGATGCTCAACGCGGCGATCGCCGCACTCAAGGCCGAGAAGAAGAAGCGGAATGCAGCCGATACCGCGACCGCCGAGTGGTTCAAGGACCTTCAGCCCACGCTGTTGAAGATCGGCGCGGTGACGCTGGCGCCGTCGACCCTGCCCGGCAAGAGCTCCGGACTCACCTTCCACTATCCGCCTTACGCCGTCGGTCCCTATGCCGAGGGCCAGTACGTCGCCTTCGTGCCATGGGAGACGCTGAAGCCCTATCTCAGCCCCGAGGGCCAAACGATCTTCGGTGGTGCCAGGCCGAAGGGCGACGCGGAAGAGAATTGATCTCCCGCAGACCAGCAAGAAGGCCTTGCGTCCGAAGGCCGGGGCCGCGGCCGGCGGATCAAGCGGGCACCTCAGGCCGGACGCGCCAGCGCTCTGGCCAGCGAATGGGTCCAGTCGGGAATCCAGGACTGGAACAGCGCCTGCCAGCGGTCGGCGTCCTGCGGTTCGGCTTCGAGTGCCACCGACCATGCGATGAAGGTGCCATTGCCCTGCACGATTTCGCGCAGGCTCATC
>JBARNF010000011.1:0-2326 GCA_049802835.1 Bradyrhizobium sp. | reverse complement strand
GCGCGGCCAAGCCCGACATCGTGTGCCTGCAGGAGCTGAAATGCACGCAAGGCGAATTCCCGGCGGATGAGATCGGCAAGGCCGGCTATGGCGCGGTGTGGCAGGGCGAGAGGACCTGGAACGGGGTCGCGATCCTCGCGCGCAAATCCGAGCCGGTGCTGACCCGCATCGCCCTGCCCGGCGATCCCAAAGACAAGGACGCCCGCTACATCGAGGCCGCGGTGCGCGGCATCGTCGTCGGCTGTCTTTACCTGCCGAACGGCAATCCGCAGCCCGGGCCGAAATTCGACTACAAGCTGGCCTGGTTCAAGCGGCTGCACAGGCACGCGGCCAGGTTCATCAAGGACGACCTGCCGGTCGTGCTCGCCGGCGACTACAACGTCGCGCCGACGCAACTCGACATCTATCCGACCAGGTCATGGGACAACGACGCGCTGATCCAGCCGAAGAGCCGCGCCGCCTACAAGACGCTTATCGATCAGGGCTGGTGCGACGCGATCCGCACACTGCATCCGGATCAGCCGATGTTCACCTTCTGGGACTACAAGCGCAACCGCTGGCCGCGTGATGCCGGCCTGCGGCTCGATCACCTGCTGCTGAGCCCGCAACTCGCGCCGCGCCTCGCCAAGGCCGGCGTCGATCGCGCCATCCGCGGCGAGGACGGCGCCAGCGATCACGCGCCGGCGTGGATCGTGCTGAAATCGCCGCGATCAGATTGACAGCCGCCGCGCATTGGCCGCGACGTGCTCGCGATAGCGGCCGACGACGGCAGCGGGGGTCGCGCCGGCCATGAGGTTCGCGGTCGCCTCGAGCGCGGCGACGATCTTTTCCGTCACCATCAGCTCAGCCTCCTCGTTCGCATCGGCTTCGCAGCGGGCGAACTTCTCGAGCCGCAGCCGGATCACCTCGCTCGCCTCCGCCACGAGCATCGCGCTCGCAAACCACGGAAAACTGTCGGCAAGATGCGCATAGCCGTCCTGCGCGGAAGAGATGTGTTCACTCATCATGATGTCGTCCGAGCTCCTGGAAACCGACACCCCGAATACGCTTCAAATTCTAATGATGATGGTGCACGATCACTGTCCTTTTCGATTCCAGCCGAACCACCGATTAACCAAGCGGCACAGCTCTGCTTCGTCATTGCGAGGAGCGAAGCGACGAAGCAATCCGGAATCGTCGTACCGCCCTGGATTGCTTCGCTTCGCTCGCAATGACGGCAGATAGAACCCGCGTCGCGGAGCGACATCTTGGGCTTCCTGTTCGTCCTCGCCATCGGCCTCGTCGCCGGCACCTTGTCCGGCATCGTCGGCACCGGCTCCTCGATCATGCTGATGCCGGTGCTGGCCTACGAGTATGGCCCGAAGGAAGCGGTGCCGATCATGGCGGTGGCCGCCGTGATGGCCAATCTCTCGCGCATCCTGGCGTGGTGGCGCGAGGTCGACTGGCGCGCCTGCGCCGCCTATTCGATATCAGGCATCCCGGCCGCGGCACTCGGCGCGCGCACCTTGCTGATCCTGCCGTCGCAGGCGGTCGACATCACGATCGGCCTGTTCCTGCTGGTGATGGTGCCGGTGCGGCATTGGCTGACGCGGCATCAGTTGAAGGCCAATCTCTGGCATCTCGCGCTCGGCGGTGCGGTGATCGGATTTTTGACCGGTCTCGTGGTCTCGACCGGGCCGCTCAGCGTGCCGCTGTTCCTGTTCTACGGGCTGTCGAAGGGCGCCTTCCTCGCCACCGAGGCCGCCAGCTCGCTCGGGCTCTATGTCTCGAAGTCCGTCACCTTCCAGCGTTTCGGCGCGCTGACGCCGGACATCCTGCTCAAGGGCCTGATCGCCGGCGGCTCGCTGATGGCCGGCGCCTTCGTCGCCAAGCGCTTCGTGCTGAAGATGAAGCCGGACGTGTTTCGCGTGGTGATGGATGGCATCATGATCGCCGCGGGCCTAAGTATGTTATGGAACGCCACCCACTCCTCCTGACCGCATCGATTCTCCCGCTCCGGTTCTCCCGCTCCATGGCCAAGACCACGCTCTCCTTCGTCTGCCAGAACTGCGGCGCGGCCTATTCGCGCTGGCAGGGCAAGTGCGAGTCCTGCGGCGAGTGGAACACGCTGGCTGAAGAAGACACGACGGGCGCGACCTCGGCGCCGGTGTCGCTGCGCTCCAAGCGCAAGGGCCGCACGTTTCAGCTGGAATCGCTGAGCGGCAAGAGCATCGACGCGCCGCGCCTGTCGTCCGGGATGACCGAGCTCGATCGCGTCACCGGCGGCGGTTTCGTCCGCGGCTCGGTGCTGCTGGTGGGCGGCGATCCCGGCATCGGCAAGTCGACC
>JBARNF010000010.1:0-1512 GCA_049802835.1 Bradyrhizobium sp. | reverse complement strand
GCTATTCTAAAGCTCGAAGAGGCCGATGAGCGGAAATTATCCTCGCTTCACCGCGTCTTCCACAAGGTAGGCTGGTTCGTCGGCACGATTTATTTCGTGATCATTCAGGCGGTCCTTGTCCTGCTGTGGGTCGTTTGGAACGCCTTCGGGGTGCGGCCATTCGATCCGTATCCATTCCCGCTTCTCTTCGGGCTTCTCGCCCTCGAAGCGGTGTTCCTGACGTCCTTCGTCCTGATCCGTCAAAATTCGATGGATCGTCAGTCGGAGCGAAGAAATCACCTCGACCTGCAGATCAATCTGCTGGCGGAAAAGGAAGCGACAAGCATTCTCAGGGCTCTCGGCGAAATAGCGCAGCATTTGCAGATCGATTTGTCGACGGACGCAGAGACTGAAGAGCTGGCGGAAGATATCGCGGTCGAGAGCATCGCGCGCGATCTTCGGTCCAAGGAGAAGGAGACTTCCCCGGAGCGCTAGCCGGTACTGTCGGCGGTTAAACCGCTTGATCGAGAAGCTCATGCCTTCAGGAACCATCTCTGCGCGGGAGGCTTGGTCTCCAACAAAGGATGAGACCATGGACAAATCAGCACCAGTAGCGGGCGTCGACACAGGAAAGCAGGTTCCGCCGCGGCGTCACGACGCCGGTAGCGGGGCAAACGAAACCACGGATGGCTTGGATGCAACCAGCGAAGCATTGCGCCATGCTGCGGAAGATACCCCATCCGGGAGCCTTCCCGAGGATGTCGAGACGGTGCCGGTATTCGACCGCGCCGACCTCGCGCCGAAAATCTAGCGGGCGGTGATGGCTGTCAAGAAGCACGGCGTAATCGTCGAAACAGCAACGGAAGCGCGGCAAGCCGAGCCCGGGCCGTCCATTCTGCTACTTCTCATCGCGAGTGTCAGTGTCGCCGTCGCTGCCATGGCGATCGTTTGGTTCGTGTTTTTCCGCACGTAGCAAATCAAAAGCCGGGACGACGTCAATCGCGGCTCCGATTGGTTCGACGCGCGCAGGCCACGACTTGGCATTCACTCACCTCAGCAACAATAGCAGGAAAGCTCATGGCCAAATCAACCAAGCAGACAGCCGGCAAAACGGCGGCGGCCGGATCGGCGACGATTCACGATCAAAAATTGAGCCGGGGCGAGGGGGGCGAACTCCACCAGGCCGCCAGCGGCGATATTCCGGTGCTGACCACAGCCCAGGGCGGTCCGATCTCGGACGACCAGAATACTCTCAAGATCGGGCCGCGCGGTCCGACCCTGATCGAGGATTTTCATTTTCGCGAAAAGATTTTCCATTTCGACCACGAACGGATCCCGGAGCTCGTCGTCCACGCCCGCGGCTACGGCGCGCATGGCTTCTTCGAAAATTACAAGCCCCAGACGAAATACACCCGCGCCGATCTATTCCAGCGCGCCGGCGAGAAAACCCCAGCCTTTGTGCGGTTTTCCACGGTTGCCGGCAGCAAGGGCTCGGCGGACCTGGCGCGCGACGTGCGCGGCTTTGCCGTCAAG
>JBARNF010000009.1:0-5428 GCA_049802835.1 Bradyrhizobium sp. | reverse complement strand
CCTATGCCCGACACGACTCATCGGTAAACTCAGCGTCGCTTAACCGGGCAAGGCCACCTGGGCAGTTACGCGTCCATAGTAAATTGCCGGGATAATGCATAATTGCCACGTTGTTGATTCGAGGGCATCATGTCTTCCCCCTGACCTGTCGGACCTCCTGGCTGGGACAAACGAGAGCCTGGGAATTGAATTCAAGGCGTGGATGGACACCCGGGATGGTGAGGTACGCGCGAAGCTTGCCCGGCATATTGCTGCGCTCGCCAATCACGGTGGCGGGTATTTGATCTTTGGTGTCGACGACCAAACAAGGAAGCCACTTGGCGCGTCCGAATTGGACCTCGCACTGTTCAGCCAGGATGCGATTACAGGGATCGTCAAGAAATATCTCGACCCACGGGTCCAAGTGCTTGTCGAGCAGATCGTGCATGAGGGAGTGAAGTATCCGATTGTCGTCGTTCCTTCACATGGCGCGCGCCCAGTTATGGCGATCGCCGATGGACCGCAGGACGACCGAAAACGGCCGATCGGCGTGACCCAGGGAACAATCTACGTACGGGCACCGGGACCGGAGAGCGCCCCAATCCGCAGCCCCGATGACTGGAACACCCTGCTCGATCGTTGCCTTTCTCATCGGAGCGATCTCTTGGGCAACGTGCTCAGGCAGTCGCTCGCTCGGCAATCGAAACCTGGTGAACAGGCGATCGGCGTGTTGCGGGCGGCCCTCGATGACACGGCTCAAGATTTCACCGCGCAGACGCGGCTGCTGGCGGAAAAGGTCGAATCCAAGTATCGCGACAGCATTCTGCGTGCGGGCACGAATTACTCGGCTCTCGGTTACGCGCTTGTCGGCAATGACGGCGATCTGGTCGAGATTTCCAATCCACGCCCATTGAACGAGCGAGTCTCGGTCGAGATGCATCGCTATGCGCACACTGGGTGGAGTTCATTCCTGCCCTTGAACGTGCCCGAGCGCGCGCCTCAAATCCGAATGTCCACCCTTGCAGGACAAGAGGTCACGTATCTGGAGGGGATGCGCCTCGAAAACACCGGCCTGATCGCGAGCGCGTTCGACTATTGGCGCATCTATGAACGTGGAATCGGTGTGAGCGTCGAGTCGTTTCGGGATGATTGGCGACGCGAGGGCGAGAGAGCCCCGCCTCATCTCACACCGAGTTGGATCCTGATCGCAATTCACTCGTTGCTCGCTCACGCTCGCCTCGTAGGGCAAGAGCTGCCCAGCGTAACGCAGGTCGTGATCCGGATGGAATGGCGGGGCCTGAAGGGACGAATGCTGGCATGGGACCAGTTTCGGCATGCCGCCGGTGGCAGAACGCTAGCTGATGATCGGTTTGTAAAGAACATCGTGGTCGAGTGGGCGCTCCTACGAGACAACTATTTCGAAGCATTGCGCCGGGTCGCCCTACCCTTTCTCCAACTCTTCGGCGCGGCCGGCTGGTTCGACCCTGACCAATGGATGACGCGCGACTCCGTAGAGAGGGAGTTTTCGCGGCCGGGAATGAACACCGTTAAATTGTTCGAGGAAGACTGACTGCACTTCCAAATTTGAAGTTGAGTTCCTGGTTTTGCCGCGACGCTGCATTCAATGGGCACTCACGACGTGCGGACATGACGGGTCCCACCCTGGCTCGGCGAGAGAGCGCTGATGGGGCGGGATGTCAGCCCCCGGAACTTCGGAAAAGCCGAGCTTCCTGCCGCGTGAACCATCCTGTATTGCAGAACGCACTACGTTCAGTTAGAGTTCCTTCGAGGAGCGTCGCCATGGCCCGCGTGACCAAGCGCAAAGAGCATCCGTTGTCGATGCGGCTTCCCGAAGCCGATATCGCCATGATCGATCGTGCCGCGTCCTTGCGGGGACGGTCGCGAACCGATTTCGTGCGCGATGCGGCCGTGCGTGCGGCAGAGGACGTGCTCATGGAAACTGCGCCCATTCGCATGAGTCCTGCCGGCTTCAAGGCTTTCATGGCGGCCCTTTCGGGGCCGGCCGCTGCGGTGCCCGAGATGGTCGAGCTCTTTCGTCGCTCAGCGCCCTGGGAGGAGGCCAAACCGATTGCCGGGTCGACCGCCGAAAAGTGAGAGCCGAGGGTCGAGCCGTGGCAATCTCCAGCCCCGAGCCGTTGACCGCCGATCACGATCTGACGCAGTTTTCCTGTGGCAAGCCGTCGCTCGATCGTTGGCTGCAAACGCGGGCACTTTCCAACCAGGACAAGGGATTTACGGCGGTTCTCGTCGTCCACGAAGCCCGACGCGTGGTCGGCTATTACGGGCTCGCACCGACAGCCGTCGTGCTGTCGGTGATGCCGCGCTCCATCCGGACCGGCCGGCCGCCGGATCCCGTTCCATGCCTGTTGCTAGGCCAGCTCGCGACCGATCAGAATTGGAGCGGCAGGGGCGTCGGCAGCGGCCTGCTCAAGCACGCGCTGCAACGTTGCGTCACCGCTGCCAGCTTGATCGGCGGACGTGCGCTGATCGTCAATGCGGTCGACGCCGAGGCTGCTGCGTTCTGGCGACGGCGCGGCTTTCTCGCCTCGAAAGATGATCCGCTCATCCTGTTTCGGTCGATCGCGGCCTCGCTGATCAGGAACAGCGGAGGTTGATGGAGATCGACGAACAACTCGCTCTGACGCAAATCGCTTCTGAGAAGAAGCACCAGGCCTGCTGCCAAGCCGCAATGTCCTCCGATGCTCCCTGCCACGAGGAATTTTCTTAACACGGGCCCGCTATGCTCGCAGCCATCGCGGACGGGCCCCAAGGGCCGCTCGCGCGTATGATGCATAAGGTAGCCCGCCGTCTCGACCCCGCGGGCTTTTCCGTGGGAAGGTCGCCAATGTCACTCTCCTCAGCCAAGAACTACGCGCTGCGCGCCGAGCGGTCGCAGGATCCCAAGGAAGCTGCCGACCTCCTGGCAAAAGCGATCCTGGAGCTGGCGGCCTCGATCGAGGCAACCGACGCCAAGGTGAAAAAAATCAACAAGTCGGGCGGCTGATGGTCCTGGCGTCCGCGTCGGAACGCATCGCGGCTTCCGGCGGCGAGGCTTCCTCGCCTCGAAAGATGATCCGCTGATCCTGCGTCGATCGATCGCCGAGATCGCGGCATCGCTCGCGAGCAACAGCAGGACGTGATGGCGACCGTTCGGGCCGACGGGCAAATCGCTTCCAGCAAAAACGCGTTTGAGAATGCGAATCCGCACCGCACCGGCCTGCCGATCACGGGTTCATCACCATAAAGCGGGGCGCGCCGAAAAACTCATTTCACGTGCCACCTCAATCACATCACCCCTGTCCAGTCCCGCGCGCAAAAATATTCTTCTTTCGTTTTTCCGAATCCAGTATATCTTCACGCCGTCCCGTCTCGATACGAGGGGCGCTTCGCGGTCGTCACGAACGTTGAGGCGGGATGCGGTGGGCGTGTCGATGTTGCAGCGTGGGGTGATCCTGCGCCGACGAACAGCAGCGATGCGCACGGTCAAGTCGCGTGGTCCTGACACCCCGATGCTGGTGTCCCGCGTGATGCGCGATAAGCGCATTGCGCGCACGGTGGCCAAAAAGCCCGGTGCACCGGGGAGCGCGCGAAGCAGCCGTCAAAACCATCGCGCGGGGAATGCCGGGATGCCTCGGCTGAACCTGTGGTACCTGCCGCCTGCATTTTTTTCTGCAGGCGGGCCATGGGTGCGGCCAGCGCCCGGCATTCCCCGTGCCCTCTATCTGGAAGAGGGCGGAATATTCCATCCCTCGGACGCACGAACGCGCCGCGAGAACGCGATCGTTTGCGATGCAGCACAACTCACTGATCATGAGACGCGGGAGCGTATTGCATCGAGGCTGCAACCGCCTTTCAATGACAGTCACGGTCTGCCGCTGCGCTGCCGCGCAAAACGACGTCAGACAAAACCAGATCCGAACCGCCGGCGTTCAGACGAGAGGAAATCCCGCGATGTCGATGCAGCAAGTGGTCTCTGACGCGATCAGGCTGACCCCGCCACGGCGCAATTCACTCACCCACATTCCCGGTGACGAAGGCTGGCCGATCATCGGCAAGACGTTCGAGGTGCTCGCCGATCCTAAGGGTCACGTCGAGCGCAACGCCAGAAAATATGGCCATGTCTATCGCAGCCACATGTTCGGCGACGTCAACGTGGTGCTGCTCGGGCCCGAAGCCAACGAGCTGGTGCTGTTCGACCAGGCCAAGCTGTTCTCCTCGGCGCATGGCTGGGGCCATATCCTCAATCTGTTGTTTCCGCGCGGCCTGATGCTGCTCGACTTTGATGAGCACCGGATGCACCGCAAGGCGCTGTCGGTCGCCTTCAAGGCCGGGCCAATGAAGTCCTATCTCGCCGGCCTCGATCGCGGCATCGCCGCGCGCATCGCGCAGTGGAAGCAGCAACCCGACGAGATGGCGTTCTATCCCGCGATCAAGCAGCTCACGCTCGACCTCGCCGCGACGTCTTTCCTGGGCACCGACATCGGGCCCGAGGTCGATGCGATCAACCGCGCCTTCGTCGACATGGTCGCGGCGTCCGTCGCGCCGATCCGCAGGCCGCTGCCGGGCACGCAGATGGCGCGCGGCGTCAGGGGCCGCCAGCGCATCGTCGCCTATTTCTCCGAGCAGATCCCGCTGCGCCGCGCCAAGGGCGACGGCGAGGATCTGTTCTCGCAGCTGTGCCGCGCCACCGACGATCGCGGCGCGCTGCTGTCGACGCAGGACATCGTCGATCACATGAGCTTCCTGATGATGGCCGCGCACGACACGCTGACCTCGTCGATCACCTCGTTCGTCGCGCAGCTGGCGGCGCATCCGGAATGGCAGCAGCGGCTGCGCGACGAGGTCGCGAGCCTCGGCCTCGCCGCAGGCGACCCCATGAGCTCCGAACATCTGGAGAAGATGAAGCTGACCGAGATGGCGTTCCAGGAGACCTTGCGGCTGATGCCGCCGGTCCCGTCATTGCCGCGCCGCCCGGTCAGGGACTTCACCTTCAAGGGCTACGCGATCCCGGCCGGCACCGGCGTCGGCATCAATCCGATGTTCACCCATCACATGCCGGAGATCTGGCCGGAGCCCGAACGCTTCGACCCGATGCGCTTCACCGACGAGGCCCAGCGCGGCCGCCACCGCTTCGCCTGGGTGCCGTTCGGCGGCGGCGCGCATATGTGTCTCGGCCTGCACTTCGCCTACATGCAGGCGAAATGTTTCGCCCGGCACTTCCTTGCCAACATCGAGGTCTCGTTCCCGCCGAACTATCAGCCGAGCTGGCAGGTGTGGCCGATCCCGAAGCCGCGCGACGGATTGAAGGTGATTGTGAAGGCGGTGTGATCACGGTGCATCCTCGGGCCGGACGTATCCGTATGAGGCCGACAGCCCATCGCCACGAGGAGCACCGCCAATTAGTTGCTCGTCATGCCCGGGCTCGTCC
>JBARNF010000008.1:0-7542 GCA_049802835.1 Bradyrhizobium sp. | reverse complement strand
GCTGCGGCCGCTGGCGTCGTGCAGCGGCAGATGGGCACGGTCGCGTGGGTCGTAGCGGAACGTGCAGCCGGCGAGATCGGCGGCTTGCGTTTCCGCGCGCAGGTTCAACCCATAGCCAACGCCGTCGCAGGCGATCGTCTGCGCGCGCGCCCCGGCGCGAAACGCGATGCGCGCCACCCTGCCCTCACCCTCGATGCAGACCTTGTCGACGCCGAAGTGCAGGCGCGTGCCGCGCAGTTGCAATTCGGCCGCCATGCGCAGGCCACGCAGCACGATGCCGGGGGCCAGCGGCAGCGCGCGCCGCAGATTGAGCTTCGCCGACAGCGGCGCGGCATTGAGCACGGCTGCGACATCGACGCCGGCTTTCATGTATTGCCAGGCGACGAGATAGAGCAGCGGGCCGGCGCCTGCGAACACCACGCGCCTGCCGATCGCGCAGCCCTGTGCCTTGAGCGCGACCTGCGCGCCGCCGAGCGTGAACACGCCGGGCAAGGTCCATCCGGGAATCGGCAGCACGCGATCGGTGGCGCCGGTCGCCAGGATCAGCCCGTCATGGCTGACGCGCTGGTTCACGCCGTCGCGCAGGATGTCGGCGGCGCCGTCGCGCAGATTCCACAGCAGCGCGTTCGGCCGATAGTCGATGCGATCCGTCAGCGCGGCGAAATCGCGATGCAGTCGCGCGGCCTTCGCTGCTTCCGAGCCGTAGCGCGCCTGCGCATCGCGTCCATCGCTCACGAGCGGCTGGCGATAGATCTGGCCGCCACAGGCATGACCCTCATCGACAACGACTGGCCGCAGGCCGGCTGCGACCAGTGTCATTGCGGCGCGAATGCCGGCTGGGCCGGCGCCGACGATCAGCGGCGGGGCGCGCTCAGCCATGGCTGCGCCCTCGCTTCGTGATGACGTGCATGCCTTCTGCGAGTACGGTCGTGCACGCACGCAGCCGCTCGCCGCCGGCGAGCTGCACCCAGCAATCCTGGCAAGCGCCCATCTGGCAGAAGCCGGCGCGCGGCGCGCCGGAAAACTCGCTGTGGCGCAAGCCTTCAGAGTGACAGAGCACCGCCGTCAGCACGGTGTCGCCGGCGCGTCCCTCGCAGGGTTCGCCGTCGATCAGGAACGAGATCGCGGGGCTATCATTGCGGACGAGGCGATAAAGCAGCGGCATCACGGTTGTCCCTCAGCCCTGCCCGACCAGGATCTTGTCGAGACCGAAAATGCGGTCGAGCAGCAGCATAGCCGCCGCTGTCACCGCGATCATCAACGCCGACACCGCCGCCATCATCGGATCGATCGACTCGGTCGCATACATGTACATGCGCACCGGCAAGGTGACGGTCGCCGGAGAGGTAATGAAGATCGACATCGTGAGCTCGTCGAAGGAGTTGATGAAGGCGAGCAGCCAGCCGCCGGTGATGCCGGGCAGGACCATCGGCACGGTGATGCGGCGGAACACGATCCAGCTGGACGCGCCGAGCGTCACGGCCGCCTGCTCGGCGCTGCGGTCGAGGCCGGACAGCGCCGCCAGCACGAGCCGAAGCACGTAGGGCGTGACCACGACGATGTGGCCCGCCGTCAGCCACAGGAAGCTGCCGGTGGCGCCGACCAACGCGAACAGTCGCAGCAGCGCGACGCCAAGCACGAGATGCGGGATCATCAGCGGCGACAGGAACAGCGCGTTCAAAGCCGCGCGTCCACGGAAGTCGTAACGATCGAGCGCGAGGCCTGCGGCCACCGCAAGCACCACCGAAATGGTCGCGGCGATCGCCGCAACCCACAGGCTGTTGAGGAAGGAGGCGACGAAGTCCGGATGCGCGAACACGGCCGTGAACCAGCGCAGCGAGAGTTGCGTGGTCGGCAGGCTCAGGGTGTTGGCCGGCGTGAACGCGACGAGACAGATCACGACGAGCGGCGCCAGCACGAAGCCGACCACCAGGGTATGAAAGGCCAGCGCGATCGGACCATTGTGGCGCATGCCGCTCACCCCAATGTCCGTCTTGCGCGCGCCTCGACCACGCGCTGATACGCCAGCATGATGACGAGGTTGATGGTGAGCACCAGGATCGCGATGGCCGCCCCCAACGGCCAGTTCAGCTCGTGCATGTATTCGTCATACACCAGCGTTGCTGCCATCTTCAGCCGGCGACCACCGAGCAGCGCGGGGATCGCGAAGGCGGACGCGGACAGGCCGAACACGACGAGGCTGCCCGATAGCAGACCCATCGTCACCTGCGGCATGACCACACGGCGCAGTGCCGTGAAGCGCGAGGCGCCGAGCGTCCACGCGGCCGCCTCCACCATCGGATCGAGCTTCTGCAGCGAGGTCCAGACCGGGATCACCATGAACGGCAGCATCACGTGGACCAGCGCGATCACGATTCCGGTCTCGGTATAGAGAATCTTGGCGGTGCCGAGGCCGAGCGCGCGGAAGGCCTCGTTCACCAGGCCAGTTGAACCGAGCAGCATGCTCCAGCCAAAGGCGCGCACCACCACGGACACCAAGAGCGGGCCGATGATCGCGAGCAGGAACACCGAACGCCACGGCTCGCGCATGCGCGAGAGGATGTAAGCCTCGGGCGCGCCGATCGCGGCACAGATCAGCGTGGTCAACGCGGCGAGCCGCAAGGTGCGCCAGAAGATGTTGAGGAAATAGCTGTCCGAGAGGATCGCTGCGTAGTGCGCCAGCGTGATCTGATCCTTGACACCGCTCGCGGCATCATAGACGTGGAACGACAGGATCAGTGTGAGCGCGAGCGGCACGACCACGAGCGCGGCGAACAGCAGCGCGCCCGGCGCCGCCAAGAGCCATGGTGTCGCATTGGCGCGCGCGCTGCTCATACCGGCTGCGCTCCCTCGGGCTTCGAGGCGCGAGCGCCCTGACTGCTCCAGTCGAGCCCAACCCGATCACCCTCGCGCGCCGGCTCCTCGCCCGAATTCGGCAAGGATACGCCGATCAATCCGACCGGGGTGTCGACCGTGAAGAACCAGGAGCCACCGAGAAAGAAGCGGGCTTTGACTCGGCCGTCGAGCACGCCAGCGCCTTGCGGTTCAAGGCTGATCTTTTCCGGCCTGATCGCCAGCACGGCGGCATCGCCCTCGGCGAGACCTGCGCCCTCGCAGGGCAGCACACGGCCGCCGATCTCGACGCCGATCTCGACGTTGCCCTGGCGCCACACGCCGGACAGCAGGTTCATCTTGCCGACGAAGGAGGAGATGAAGGACGTCGCCGGATTTTCATACAGCCGATAGGGCGCATCGACCTGCATGATGCGCCCCTGCTCCATCACGACGACACGGTCGCTCATCGACAGCGCCTCGCTCTGGTCATGCGTCACCATGATCGTGGTGGTGCCGACGCGCTGCTGGATCCCGCGCAGCTCGAACTGCATCTCCTCGCGCAGCTTGGCGTCGAGATTGGAGAGCGGCTCGTCGAGCAGCAGCACCGGCGGATCGATGACGAGCGCGCGCGCCACCGCGACGCGTTGGCGCTGGCCGCCGGAGAGCTGGCGCGGATAGCGGTCGGCGAGCGCTGCAAGCTGCACCAGCGCGAGCGCCTGTTTGACTCGCGTCTCGCGCTCGGCCCGGGCCACCTTGCGCATTTCCAGGCCGAAGGAGACGTTCTGCGCCACCGTCATGTGCGGAAACAGCGCGTAGCTCTGGAACACGATGCCGAGGCCGCGGCGGTCCGGCTTCTCATGGGTGATGTCGCGGCCGTCGAGTGTGATCCGGCCCGACGTGGGCTCGACGAGGCCTGCGATCATCTGCAAGGTCGTGGTCTTGCCGCAGCCGGAGGGGCCGAGCAGCGAGATGAACTCGCCCTTGGCGACGCTGAGATTGACGTCGCTGACCGCAGCGACGTCGCCGTAGCGCCTGGTCAAACCTTCCAGCGTCAGGAAACCCATGCGTCCTCGCGCAGGAGACGCGGCCCGCTGTCTTGCGGAATTGCCGCCCTGGGATCCTTTCTTGCGAGACCGCGACGTGACAGGTCAACGACGGATTCAACTATTCTGAATTTATCTGATCCGAATTTCGATATATAGAATTTAGTCCGAAACATTGGCTCCAACATTCAACGCAATAGTGACCTTCCCCGAACCAGACTCCTCGTCGAGCCTCCGCCGTGCGCTCAGGCTGTTCCGTATCCTCGCCGGGGGCGACCCGGCTGGGCTGCGCCTGAAGGACATCGCCGAGGCGGCCGGATGCAGCCAGCCGACCGCGCACCGCATGCTGCAGGATCTCGCCGCCGAAGGCTTTGCCGAGCAGGTCGCCGGCAAGCGTTATCGCCTCGCGCTCGACTTCTACGTGCTCGCTGCGCGCGCCGGCCAGGCCAGCGGCCTGCGCGATGCGGCGCGTCCCGCGCTGCTGCGCCTGTCTGCCACCTTGAGCGACACGATCTTCCTGCTGGTGCGCAACGGCTTCGACGCCGTCTGCCTCGACCGCGTCGAAGGCCCGTTTCCGATCCGCTCCTTCACCGGCGACATCGGCGGAAAAGTGCCGCTCGGGCTCGGCCAGGGCAGTCTCGCGATCCTCGCAAACCTGCCGGAGGACGAACAGGAGGCGGTGATCCGCTTCAACATCCCGCGCCTGCTCGATCGCGGCTTCCTCGACGAGGCTTCGTTGCGCAGCGCGCTGGCGCAGGCGCGCGCGGAGGGATGGGTCAATACCAGCACCGGGCTCATCCCCGGCATGGCCGGCGTCGGCGTCCCCGTGCTCGATGCGCAGGGCCGCGCGGTGGCAGCGCTGAGCGTCGGCACGCTGGCGGAGCGGCTGAATGCCGACCGCCTGCCGCATGTGGTGAAGATCTTGCAGAGTGAAGCCCAGGCGCTGGCCGGCAAGCTCAACCCGTTCGACGTCGCGCTGCGTTATCCGTCGCGCAGTTTGAGCACGATCGGGGGGAGTTGATCCTCATGCGTCACAACCACCGTCATTCCGGGGCAAGGCCGCAGGCCTTGAACCCGGAATCTCGATGCTATCTTGCGTCCGTTCTCAACCATCTCGAGATTCCGGGTTCAATCGTCAACGCGCAGCCGCTTCGCGCCTTCGCATTGCCGATTGCCCCGGAATGACGGTGGAAGGGCAACGAGCTCTTTCAGGCGCAGTGGAGACAATCCGAGCTGTGCCGTCTAGGTCACCCACTCGGCGCGGATGCCGCGCGCTTGGCCGGCTCCGGTCTCGGCCTCGCGCCAGGAGAAGCTGAACAGGCCCGCCGGCTCGACCTGCTCCAGCTCGGCGCGCACGATGTCGCGTGCGATCACGACGAGGAACGGCGCCGGCGGATTGTCGGCCGAAAGCTGTCGCGGCGGCGAGAACACGGTGCCGACGCTCTCGATCAGGAGTGGCCGCGGCGCCTCATGGACTTTCACCAGCCCCTTGATGCGCAGCAGGCGCTCGCCGAGCGCACCCGCGACATTGTCGAGCCAGCTGGCCAGATCGGCATTGGCGATGTCCGCCCGGGGCCGGACGAGACAGAGCGCGAGGCGCGGATGCGCCGCTCTCAGCTCAGGCGCGACCTCGCGCTTTGGCATTGATGCGGCCAGCGGCGCGAAGGCGGCTGATACCGCGGCGGTTCGGTCTACGGTCGCAATCGCCTCCGCCAACGGATTGAGCTGCGCGATCGCGACCGGCGCCTCAGTGAGAGTGTCGGGCACGAGATCAGCCTTGGTCGCGACGATGCGATGCGCGGCGGCCCATTGCGCCGCCGCCTCCTCGAACGCGGCGACGGCGAGGCCTCGTGTCAGATCATAAGTCGCGATCACCGCGATGCGCATGCGGTGCTCAGCCAAGGTCGCGAGCTGGCGCAGCACCGGACCGGGCATCGACAGCCCGGATGTCTCCAGGATGATACGGCGCAATGGCGGCAGTCCGTCGGGGCGCGGCGCCATGATCAGGCGATCGATGGTGAAGGCGAGGTCGCTGCCGACCTGGCAGCAGACGCAGCCGTTCGACAGCATCGCCATCGGGACGTCGTCGCCGCTCTCGCGCAGCAGCACGCCGTCGAGCCCGACCTCACCGGCTTCGTTGACGATCACCGCGGTGTCGGAGACCATCTCCGCGCTCAGCACGTCGCGCAGCAGCGTCGTCTTGCCGGAGCCGAGAAAGCCGGTGAGAATGAAGAAGTCCAGCACGCCGGCGCTCATGGCGCCGCGGCATCCTTCGCGTTATCCTTGGCGGCGTACTTCTCCGGCACGTCGCTCTCCCAGCTTGCCTTGACCAGCTCACGGACGTCGGCCAGCAGCTCCTCGGTATCGTAGATGATGCCGTCCTTGATCGTGTATTTCAGGCCGCGATGCCACTCGACTGCGTTGGTCGCGTCGTTGAAGCGCATCGCGCCGGTGCCGTAGAGCAACTTGAAGTCGGTCAGCGGATTGTGGTCGTGCACCAGGATGTCGGCGCGCATGCCCACGTCGATGGTGCCGATCTCGCCCTCGAGGCCGCAGAGCGCAGCTCCCTGCGATGTCGCCGAGCGGATCACCTCGAGCGGATGGAAGCCGGCCTCCTGCAGCAGCTCGAGCTCACGGACATAGCCGAAGCCGAAGATCTGGTAGATGAAGCCGGAATCCGAGCCGGTGCAGACGCGGCCACCGCGGTTCTTGTATTCGTTGATGAAGGCCATCCAAAGCCGGTAGTTCTCCTTCCACTCGATCTCGTTCTGGGTCGACCAGCGATACCAGTACGAGCCGTGACCGCCGCGCTGCGGCGTGAAGTAGTCCCACATCGACTTCCAGGTGTACTCCTTGTGCCAATAGGCCTGGCGCGCGCGCATCAGGTCGCGGTTGGCGTCGTAGATCGTGAACGTCGGCACGAAGGTGAAGCCGATCTCCAGGAACTGCTCCAGCACCTCGTTCCACTTGGCCGAGCCGGGCTCGGCGCCCTGCTTGAACATCTGGCCCGAAACCGAGAAGCGGAAATATTCGTCGGTGTAGTTGTAGTCGAGCGGGAAGTTCTGGATCACGCGATCCTCGAACAGCGCCTCCGGCAGGCCGTAATAGTGCTCGGCGCTGGTCAGGCCCCAGCGCGCCGTGGTCAGCGCGTTCATGCGCGACACCGCCATCTGGGCGTGGTGGCAGCCGGTGCGCAGGCCCAGCGTCTTGCACTCGCCGAGCGCGGCTTCCATGATCGCCGGCGGCGCGCCGAAGAACTTGATGCCGTCGGCGCCGCGCTCCTTCACTTGACGCAACCAGGTCCGGCCCTGCTCCGGCGTGTAGATCGTCTTGACCATGTCGTTGACGGCCGGGAAATAGGCATAGGCCAGCAGCCGTGGCGAGGCGATGCTGTTGTCGGCGGCGCGCTGCTTCTGGTCGAGCATCCAGGACAGGCCGTTCATCGAGCCCATCTCGCGCACGGTGGTGACGCCATGCGCCAACCACAGCTTGTAGACGTAGTCGACCGGCGGCACCCAGCCGTTGGCGGAGTGATAGGCGACGCCGGCATGGGCGTGACAATCGACGAAGCCCGGCGTCACCCATTTGCCGCGGCAGTCGATCTCGTGATCGGCCGGCTCGCCGGCGTTGCCGCCATAGCCGTAGCCGACCACCTTCTTGATGC
>JBARNF010000007.1:0-18680 GCA_049802835.1 Bradyrhizobium sp. | reverse complement strand
ATGCTTGCCTTGCGCCAGCGCAGCGAGCCCGGTCTTCATGCCTACATCGTAAAGCTTCTGCTTCAGCGGCGAGGAATCCATCACGCCGGCGCGGACGTCGGCAGCGATCGACTCCCAGACGCGCGGGGCAAAGAGGACGAAGGTCGGCGCGATCTCGCGGAAATCGTTCATCATGGTGTCGGCCTGCTCGACGAAGTTGACCTACATCCGGCACAACAGGCCTTTGCCGAGCACATAGACCTGTTCCATGATCCAGGGCAGCGGCAGCACTGAGACGTATTCGTCGTCGGGGCCCTTCGGATCGAAGCTGAGATAGGTCGCGCAATGCCTGAGCACCCGCGCGGCGGCGAGCATCGCGAGCTTCGGATGCGACGTCGTCCCCGAGGTGGTGCAGAGGATCGCGACGTCCTCGCCCTCGGTCGCGTCGACCATGCGATCGTAGAGACCCGGCTCGCGCGCGGCTCTGTTGCGGCCGAGCTCGGCGAGCCTGTCCGCCGGCATCAATCTCGGATCATCATATTTCCGCATGCCGCGCGGATCGGAATAGATGATGTGCTTGAGCGCCGGCGCGCGGTCGGCGAGGTTCAACAGCTTGTCGACCTGCTCCTCATCCTCGGCGAACACCAGCCGCGCCGCGCCATAGTTCAGCAGATAGGCGGCTTCCTCGTCGAGCACGTCGCGGTAGAGCCCAAGGCTCAGGCCCCTGATCGCATGGGTCGCGATCTCGGCTGCAACCCAGTCCGGCCGGTTGTCGCCGATGATGCCGATCACGTCATCCTTGCCGAGCCCAAGCTCGACCATGCCTAGCGCAAAGTCGCGGACCCGCGCCTGGTAGTCGGCCCAGGTGAACAGCCGCCATAGCCCGAGATCCTTCTCACGCAGCGCGACCTCCTTGCCGTGCTCCCTGGCGTTCAGCCGCAGCAGCTTCGGATAGGTGTCGGCCTGCTTGACGCGGCCTGCATAGTCCATCATGCCGCGTCCTCCGCGATCGAAGGCACCTCATCGGGATCGACCAGCAGCTCGTCCTCCTCGCCAAGATAGGCCCGCTTGACGTGCGGATCGGCCAACACGGCGGCCGGGTCGCCCTCGGCGATCTTGCGGCCGAAATCGAGCACCATGACGCGATGGGAGATGTCCATGACGACGCCCATGTCGTGCTCGATCATCACCACCGTCATGCCGAATTCCTCGTTGAGGTCGACGATGTAGCGCGCCATGTCCTCCTTCTCCTCGAAGTTCATGCCGGCCATCGGCTCGTCGAGGAGGATCAGATGCGGCTCCAGCGCCATGGCGCGCGCCAGCTCCACGCGCTTGCGCAGGCCGTAGGAGAGGGTACCTGCCGGCGCCTTGCGCACCGATTGCAGGTCGAGGAAGTCGATGATCTCTTCGACCTTCTCACGGTGCTTCAGCTCCTCGCGCCGCGCGCCGGTGAGCCAATAGAGCGAGCCGGTGATAAAATTGTTCTTCAACAAATGGTGGCGCCCGACCATGATGTTGTCGAGCACGCTCATGTGGTGGAACAGCGCGAGGTTCTGGAAGGTGCGGCCGATGCCGAGCGTGGCGCGCGCGTTGGGTGGCAAGCCCGTGATGTCGCGGCCGCGATGGAACAGGCGCCCTTCGGTCGGCTTGTAGCGGCCGGAGATGCAGTTAACGATCGAGGTCTTGCCGGCGCCGTTCGGGCCGATGATCGAGAACAGCTCGCCCTCTCGCACGCCGAAGCTGACGTCGGTCAGCGCACGCACGCCACCGAAACGCAGCGAGACTCCGCGCGCTTCCAACGTATAGTCCAAATCGTCCTCCCGAACTGTCTTCGGCGCTTGGCGCGCTCTTCAGGCATCATGTCGCGCGACGTAGGTTCGTCGCTTCGGCTGCGATCCTATCCCGGGCGCAGGTTCCGCGCCATCCGACGAATGACGGGCCACCGGGGTGGGTGCATTTTGCCGCATCTCGGTCCGCGCAGCGTCATCCGCGCTGGAATGTGCGAGTCGAATGCGGTGGTCCTCATTAGGGGAAAGCGCTATCAGGAACTGTCTTGGGCCTGACAATTCCCAGGCAAAAATCACCACGGAATTGTTGCGATGCAATATGGTCGCCCGCGAGAATCGAAGTAACGAGATGACGGCTTGATTTCTCCCGATACCCTTCTCCGCGTTGCGCCCTGGTCGCGCCATCTCAAGCCCGAGGAGATCGATGCGGCCTCTGCCGGCATCGTCGAGCGTTCCTTTGTGGCCAACGAGCACATCTTTCTGCGCGGCGACCAATTCGACTACTGGACCGGCATCGTCACGGGTCTCGCCCGCATGAGCACGGTATCGCGCGGCGGCAAGGCGACGACGTTCGCCGGCATGTCGGCGGGCGCCTGGTTCGGCGAGGGCAGCGTATTGAAGAACGAGCCGCGCCGCTATGACGTCGTCGCGCTGCGCGACACGCGGCTCGCGCTGATGGAGCGGCCGACCTTCATGTGGCTGTTCGAGAACAGCGTCGGCTTCAACCGTTTTCTCGTCACCCAGCTCAACGAGCGGCTCGGCCAGTTCATCGGCCTCGTCGAGGTCGGCCGCACGCTGGACGCGACCGCGCGGCTCGCCCGCAGCATCGCCTCGCTGTTCAATCCGATCCTCTATCCCAACACGACCCGCCACCTGGAGATCACACAGGAGGAGATCGGCGCGCTGTCGGGCCTGTCGCGGCAGAATGCCAATCAATGCCTGAAGACGCTGGAGCGCGAGGGCCTGCTGCGCGTGGAATATGGCGGGGTCACGGTCCTCGATCTCGACCGGCTGCGCTGCTACGGGGATTAGATCCGGCCATTAGACTATTGATCCGGCGCACGTTTTCCGTTGAGCTTGACCAGCGGAGACGGCTATGGACTGGTCACCGGGAACTTGCGGCCTTGAGCGGCCGAGAGCAGCGTTGGAGCGGGTATGGCGGGGCGGGATTGCAGCGGCCGGGTGGCGCTGATCACAGGCGTGACGGGGCAGGACGGCGCCTATCTGGCCGAATATCTGCTCGGCCTCGGCTATACCGTGCACGGCATCAAGCGGCGGTCGTCGTCCTTCAATACCGCCCGCATCGATCATCTCTATCAGGATCCGCACCACGGCAACGTGCCGTTCCTGCTGCACTACGGCGACATGACCGACTCCACCAACCTGATCCGGCTGGTGCAGCAGATTCGCCCCAACGAGATCTACAATCTGGCGGCGCAGAGCCATGTCGGCGTCAGCTTCGAGAGCCCGGAATACACCGCTAATGCCGATGCGCTCGGCGTCCTCCGTCTGTTGGAAGCCATTCGCATTCTCGGGATGGAGAAGGAGACCCGTTTCTACCAGGCTTCGACCTCCGAGCTCTATGGCCTGGTCCAGGAAATCCCGCAGAAGGAGACCACGCCGTTCTATCCGCGCTCGCCTTACGGCTGCGCCAAGCTCTACGGCTACTGGATCACGGTGAACTATCGCGAAGCCTACGGCATGTTCGCCTGCAACGGCATCCTGTTCAATCATGAGAGCCCGATCCGCGGCGAGACCTTTGTCACGCGCAAGATCACCCGCGGCGTCGCTCGCATCGAGACCGGCCTGGAGGAGACCATCTATCTCGGCAATCTCGGGGCCAAGCGCGACTGGGGGCACGCTCGCGACTATGTCGAGGGCATGCATCTGATCCTGCAGGCGGATACGCCCGACGATTTCGTGCTGGCAACCGGCGAGACGCATTCGGTGCGCGAGCTGGTCGAGCTCGCCTTCGCCGAAGTCGATCGCCGCGTCGAATGGCGCGGCGAGGGCGTCGACGAGACCGGCATCGATTGCAGGTCCGGCAAGACGGTGGTGCGCATCGACCCGACCTATTTCCGGCCCACCGAGGTCGACCTTTTGATCGGCGATTGCAGCAAGGCGCGCGACAAGCTCGGCTGGTTGCCGAAGACGAGCTTCGCCCAACTCGTCAAGGAAATGGTCGCGAGCGACCTGGATGCCGCACGGCAGGAGGCGGTCCGTGGCGGCCTTTGATCTCCGGGGCAAGCGTGTCTTCGTCGCCGGCCATCGCGGCATGGTCGGCAGCGCGCTGCTGCGGCGATTGGTGAGCGAGGGCGTCGAGCTCTTGACGGTGCCGCGCGGCGAGGTCGATCTTCGCGACCAGGCCGCCGTGTTTGCATGGTTTGCGACCGCCAAGCCGCAGGTCGTGTTCCTGGCTGCGGCCAAGGTCGGCGGCATCGTCGCCAACAACACGCTGCGCGCCGAGTTCATCTACGACAACATTGCGATCGCAACCAACATCATTCACGCAGCTCACATGAACAGCGTCGAGAAGCTGATGTTTCTCGGCTCCTCCTGCATCTATCCGAAGCTCGCCCCGCAGCCGCTGCGTGAAGATGCGATGCTGACAGGTCCCTTGGAGCCCACCAACGAGCCCTATGCGATCGCCAAGATCGCCGGCATCAAGATGGTCGAGGCGTATCGCAGCCAATACGGCGCCGACTTCATCAACGTGATGCCGACCAATCTCTATGGCCCCGGCGACAACTATCATCCGGAGTACAGCCACGTGGTCGCGGCACTGATCCGGCGCTTCCACGAGGCCAAGCTTGCTGAGACCTCCGAGGTCGTGGTCTGGGGCACCGGCACGCCGCGGCGCGAATTCCTCTATGTCGACGACATGGCGGATGCCTGCGTGCACCTCATGAAGACATACTCCGACCATGAGCTGGTCAACATCGGCACCGGCGAGGACATCACCATCGCCGATTTCGCCCGCGTGGTCGCCGCCGCCGTCGGCTATCAGGGACGGATCAGCTTCGACACCTCACGGCCGGATGGCACGCCGCGCAAGCTGCTCGATGTGTCCTGGCTCGCGAAGCTCGGCTGGCGCGCAACGACCTCGCTGGAGGAGGGCATCAGGCTCGCCTACCAGGCGTTCCTGCGCGAGATGGGGCAGGCGGCAGCTTAACCTCCGCTGTCGTCCCGGCCTAGAGCCGGGACCCATAACCACTGAACGCCATGAGATGCGTGGAACGCGCGGCTTGCCCATTTCAGACATCACGCGGTATGGGTCCCGGCGTTCGCCGGGACGACACTGTTAGTTAGGCGCAACCCGCTGCGCCTTCACACCCAGCGTGCTCGCCATGGCCGAGATCAGCGGCTTCATGAAATAGGCCTCGCCGGCCGGCGTGATCGACGGCGCAAGCCCATGTGCGGCAAGCTCCTCCGTCACGACGGGTCCCACGGAAGCGATCGGCGTACGCGCCAAGCCTTCGCGCAGCCGCTCTTCCACGCCGTGGGTCTTGGCGACGTCGAACAGCCGCCGCGGCTGGCCTGAGCTCGTCAGCGCAATCGCATCGACATGACCCGCGATCATCTCGTCGATGGCGATGAGGATGTTCGCATCCGCCGCCTTGGCGTCGTAGACATAGGGCAGCACGGGATCAACTTCGGCGCCGGCGGCCTTGATGGCACCGATCAGCGCCGCATGATCCTTGTCGGGATAGAGCTGCAGACCGAGCCGACGGCCCTTGAGGTCGTAGCGCGACAGCAGCTCAGCCACGCCTTCGGAGGTCGGCTTCTCGGTCGTGACCTGCGGCTCGAGCCCGAGCTCGCGCAAGGCGCGACCGGGCTTCGGGCCACGGGTAAACTTGCGTGCCTTGCCAAGCGCTGCGATGAACTCCGCTTCAACGCCGATCCGGCGCACCACGGTCATCAGCCGCCGCAGGCCTTCCCCGGTCATCAGCACCACATCATCGAATGGCCGGTCGATGCAGCGGCGAATCCACGCCTCGATCGGCACCGGGTCCGGCGCGTCCTGGATCGTGAACATCGGACATTGCAGCACCTCCGCGCCCTGCTCGGCGAGCAACCGCGAGAACTGCGCCTCCTCGCGGGTTTCCAGGATCAGGATGCGGTTGCCGGTTAGCCTGTCAGCCATGGCGATGCTCGAAGGTTGAGAGTTGATGTTTTGTTCATCCTGCCCCCGCGCCGAGCGTTGGCGCAAGCGGGCCGAGGGTGATAGAGCAGGCTCAAACGGGCGCCAAGCCTGCCGCACGTTCATCCTCAATCCTCCGCCCGGTTACATCATCGCCATGTCCGACCACCAATATGTCCTGACCTTGTCCTGCCCGGATCGTCCCGGGATCGTCTCGGCCGTCTCCACCTTCCTCGCCCATAACGGCCAGAACATTCTCGATGCCCAGCAGTTCGGCGACTTCGAGACGGGGCACTTCTTCATGCGCGTGGTGTTCACGGCCGCCGACCTCGCCGTCAACCTGTCGGCGCTACAGACCGGCTTTACGGCGATCGCCGACCGCTTCGCGATGGACTGGCAGATGCGCGACCGCGCCGGGCAGCGCCGCGTCATGCTGCTGGTGTCGAAGTTCGACCATTGCCTGGTCGATATCCTCTATCGCTGGCGCACCCGCGACCTGTCGATGGTCCCGACCGCCATCGTCTCCAACCATCCGCGCGAGACCTATGCCGGGCTCGATTTCGGCGACATTCCATTCCACCACATCCCGGTCACCAGGGACACCAAGCGCGACCAGGAGCAGGCGATCCTCAAGCTCGTCGATGAGACGAAGACCGAGCTCGTGGTGCTGGCGCGCTACATGCAGATCCTGTCCGACGAGATGTCGGCGAGTTTGTCCGGGCGCTGCATCAACATCCACCATTCGTTCCTGCCCGGCTTCAAGGGCGCCAAGCCCTACCACCAGGCCTATGAGCGCGGCGTCAAGCTGATCGGCGCCACCGCCCATTACGTCACCCGCGACCTGGACGAAGGCCCGATCATCGACCAGGACGTCGAGCGCATCAGCCATCGCGACACCCCGGACGATCTCGTGCGCAAGGGGCGCGACATCGAGCGCCGGGTGCTGGCGCGGGCGATCCGCTATCACCTCGAGGACCGCGTCATCCTCAACGGCCGCAAGACCGTCGTCTTCATGGACTGACGGCGTCAGCGGCTGGGGACGGTCGCCTGGGCGTTGGCGCTGGACTGCGTCTCCTTGTCGCGCTCGGCCGCCGGGAGCTGCCGCTGACGCTCGCGCTCCTGCATGAACCGGTCATATTCGGCGGTGCCGGGCCGGGGTGGGGCGCCGGCCGGCAGGCCGCCGGCCCATTGCGGGATGATGTCGCCCATGCCCGCGCCGACCTTCTCGTTGATCGATGAACAGCCGGCCAGAGCCGGCGCGGCCAACGCCAGCACGGTCATCGCGGCAAGCGATTTCGCGCGAAATGCAGTTCTGGCCGGCATGGACGGAAGACCTTTCAGTGTCGCGGGGCGACTCTAACGGCTTGCCATCAATTGGCAAAATTTGGCCGTTCGAAGGTCGGAGTATTATTATACCATAAACGGTCGCCTGGCCAGCGCTAGAAACCGACCGTCCACCAAGGCTCCCATGAACGCCATTGACAATATCGTGCCGAGTCCGCAGCGATGCGCGCGCGATATCGTGAACGATACCGCACAGGCAAGACAACAATGGCCGGGGGCTGCGGTCCTGATCCGACCAGGGAGGTAGTTTCAATGTTCGTGCGAAGCAAGACACTGACGCTGGCCGCCAGCGCGGCGTTCGCCGCGGCTGCGATCGCGTCCGGTGCGGCGCGGGCCGAGGACGTGTTCAAGATCGGCCTGATCGTGCCGATGACCGGCGGCCAGGCGTCGACCGGCAGGCAGATCGACAACGCGATCAAGCTCTACATGCAGCAGAACGGCGACACCGTCGCCGGCAAGAAGATCCAGGTCATCCTCAAGGACGACGCCGCGCTGCCCGACAACACCAAGCGGCTGGCGCAGGAGCTGATCGTCAACGACAAGGTCAACGTCATTGCCGGCTTCGGCGTGACGCCGGCGGCGTTCGCTGCCGCACCGCTCGCGACCCAGGGCAAGATCCCGGAAGTCGTGATGGCGGCGGGCACCTCTGTTATCACCGAGAAGTCGCCCTACATCGTCCGCACCAGCTTCACCCTGCCGCAATCGTCGACCATCATCGGTGACTGGGCGGTCAAGAACGGCATCAAGAAGGTCGCGACCCTCACCTCCGACTACGCTCCAGGCAACGACGCGCTGGCCTCGTTCAAGGAGCACTTCACCGCCGGTGGCGGCGAGATCGTCGAGGAGATCAAGGTCCCGCTCGCAAATCCGGACTTTGCGCCGTTCCTTCAGCGGATGAAGGACGCCAAGCCGGACGCGATGTTCGTGTTCGTGCCGGCCGGCCAGGGCGGCAACTTCATGAAACAATTTGCCGAGCGGGGGCTCGACAAGAGCGGCATCAAGGTGATCGGGCCGGGCGACGTGACCGATGACGACCTGCTCAATGACATGGGCGACTCGGTGCTCGGGACCGTGACCGCGCACATGTATTCGGCGGCGCATCCGTCGGCGAAGAACAAGGATTTCGTCGCCGCCTACAAGAAGGCGTTCGGCAGCCGTCCAGGGTTCATGGCGGTCGGCGGCTATGACGGCATCCACCTGATCTACGAGGCGCTCAAGAAGACCGAAGGCAAAACCGACGGCGACTCTCTGATCGCGGCGATGAAGGGCATGGCCTGGGAGAGCCCGCGCGGTCCGATCTCGATTGATCCGGAAACCCGCGACATCGTCCAGAACATCTACATCCGCAAGGTCGAGAAAGTTGGCGGCGAGCTCTACAATGTCGAGTTCCAGACCTTCGAGGCCGTCAAGGATCCGGGCAAGGCGAAGAAGTGACGCGGTAGGCGTCATAAGGGGCGCACAGATGGTGCGCTCCCTCCCCCGCCTGCGGGGGAGGGCTGGGGTGGGGGCGCCCCACGGCACAATCTTCGTGTGGAGAGATGTCCCCCCACCCGTATCGCATCTGCGATGCGATACGACCTCCCCCGCAAGCGGGGGAGGCGCAGACCGAGCAAGGCGTGAGATGCGTGCCCTTCAGGAGAAGGGATGAGACCGGGGACTGAACTCAAACTGCCATGACCTCCATCCTCACCAACCTGTTCGACGGCGTCGCCTATGGCATGCTGCTGTTCGTGCTGGCCTGCGGGCTCGCCGTGACGCTCGGCCTGATGAACTTCGTCAATCTCGCCCACGGCGCCTTCGCCATGGCCGGCGGCTATGTCTGCGCCGTTCTCGCCAACCAGATGGGCTGGCCGTTCTTCGCCGCGCTGCCGTTTGCCTTCATCGTCAGCGCGGTGATCGGTGCGGCGCTGGAGCGGACGCTGTACCAGCATCTCTATGCGCGCAGTCATCTCGACCAGGTACTGTTCTCGATCGGGCTCGTGTTCATGTCGGTGGCCGCGGTCGACTACGTGATGGGATCGTCACGTATCTTCATCAAGCTGCCTCAGGTGCTGCAAGGGCAGTTCGACATCTTCGGCGTCGGCATCGGCCGCTATCGCCTCATGATCATCGTCATCTGCGGCCTGTTGACCGTCGCGCTGCAACTCGTGCTCTCCAAGACCCGGTTCGGCAGCCGCCTGCGCGCCGCGGTGGATGATCCGCGCGCGGCGAGCGGGCTCGGCATCAACGTGCCGCAGGTGTTCGCCTTCACCTTCGCGTTCGGCTGCGGGCTCGCCGGTCTCGGCGGCGCGCTGAGCGCCGAAATCCTCGGCCTCGATCCGTATTTTCCGCTCAAGTTCATGATCTACTTCCTGATCGTGGTCACCGTCGGCGGCTCGTCCTCGATCACCGGACCGTTCCTGGCCGCGCTGCTGCTCGGCATCGGCGACGTCGCCGGCAAATATTACGTTCCCAAAATGGGCCCCTTCGTCATCTACACCATCATGATCGTGATCCTGATCTGGCGCCCGAACGGCCTGTTCGGTCGCACGGCGACGCGGTGAGGATCGCATGACCACGAACGCACAATCCGATGTCGGCACCCACGCCAGGCTGCACGGCCGCTGGCATTGGGCCGAGTTCGCCTATTGGATCGCCGTGCTGGCGGTCGGGCTCCTGTTTCCATCGCGCTACCTGATCATGACCGAGATCCTGCGGCTGGCGCTGTTCGCGCTGTCGCTCGACCTGATCCTCGGCTACGCCGGCATCGTCTCGCTGGGGCACGCGGCCTTCTTTGGCGTCGGCGCCTACTGCGCCGGACTGCTATCGGTCCACGGCATCATCAACGAGCCGGTGCTGGCGCTGATCGTCGCCGGACTTGCCGCCACGGTGCTCGGTTTCGCCACCAGCTTCCTGGTGATCCGGGGCGTCGACCTGACGCGGCTGATGGTGACGCTCGGCATCGCGCTCTTGATGGAAGCGCTGGCGGAGCGCTTCTCCAACATCACCGGCGGCACCGACGGCCTGCAGGGCATCGACATTCAGCCGATCTTCGGCCTGTTCGTCTTCGACATGTTCGGCAAGACCGGCTTCTTCTATTCGCTCGCGGTGCTGTTCGTGCTGTTCCTGCTGGCGCGGCGCATCGTGCACTCGCCGTTCGGCCTGTCGCTGCGCGCGATCAAGAACAATCCGCTGCGGGCGGCCGCCGTCGGCATTCCGGTCAACCAGCGCCTGATCGCGATCTACACGGTGGCGGCGTTCTATGCCGGCATTGCGGGGGCGCTGTTCACGCAGACCACGGCGCTGGCCTCGCTCGACGTGTTCTCGTTCGAACGCTCCGCCGACCTCGTGCTGATGCTCGTGATCGGCGGCTCCGGCTATCTCTATGGCGGCCTGATCGGCGCCGCCGTGTTCCGGATGCTGCAGGAGCTGTTCCAGTGGATCACGCCGCAATACTGGATGTTCTGGATCGGCCTCGTGCTGGTCGTGATCGTCATGGTCGGCCGCCACCGCATCCACGCCTATGCGCTGTGGCTGCCCAACCTCATTCTCCGGCAGATCGCCGGCCGCAAGGCCGCGGTGGCCCTGACCGATAACGAGGCGCCATGAGCTACGCGCTCGAAACCCGCGGGCTGGACAAGCATTTCGGCGGTCTTCATGTGACGCGCGACCTGTCGCTGAAGATCGCGCCCGGTGCGCGGCACGCGCTGATCGGCCCGAACGGCGCCGGCAAGACCACGGTGATCAACCAGCTCACCGGCGTGCTTGAGCCGAGCGCGGGACGCATCCTGCTCGAAGGCCAGGACATCACCGACCTTCCGGTGCACAAGCGCGTGCTGCGCGGCCTGTCGCGCACCTTCCAGATCAATCAGCTCTATCCGGACCTGACGCCGCTCGAGACCATCGGGCTCGCCGTGTCCGAGCGGCTCGGTGGCGGCGGCAATTGGTGGCGGCGGATGGGCACGCGCGACGACATCAATGCCGAGATCGCCGAGACCTTGGAGCGCTTCCGTTTGCTCGACGTGATGAACGATCCGACCTCGACCTTGCCCTACGGCAAGCAGCGCCTGCTGGAGATCGCGGTCGCAATCGCCGCCAAGCCCCGCGTGCTGCTGCTCGACGAGCCCGCCGCCGGCGTGCCCGAAGGCGAGCGCAAGGACATTCTCGCCGCCGTCGCCGCCTTGCCGCGCGACGTCACGGTGCTCCTGATCGAGCACGACATGGACCTCGTCTTCTCCTTTGCCGACCGCATCTCGGTCCTGGTCTCCGGCGCCTTGCTGGTCGAAGGAACGCCCGAGGAGGTCGCACGCGATCCGCAGGTCAAGGCGGTCTATCTCGGCGAGGCCGCGTGATGACCGACCTGCTCGCCATCGAGAACCTGCGGGCCGGCTATGGCCAGGCGGTCGTGCTGCCGAACATGTCGCTGAAGCTGCCCGAGGGCCAGGTGCTGGCGCTGCTGGGACGTAACGGCACCGGCAAGACCACGCTGATCAATTCCATCGTTGGCGTCACCCGCCGCTTCTCCGGCAGGATCGCACTGGCGGGGCAGGACATCACCAGCCTGCGCGCCGACCAGCGCGCCCGCGCCGGCATCGGCTGGGTGCCGCAGGAGCGCAACATCTTCCGCTCGCTCACGGTCGAAGAGAACATGACCGCGGTAGCGCAGCCCGGGCCGTGGACGGTGGAGCGGGTCTACCAGATGTTTCCGCGGCTCAAGGAGCGCCGCAACAATTTCGGCAACCAGCTGTCCGGCGGGGAGCAGCAGATGTTGGCGATCGGCCGTGCGCTGACGCTCAATCCGAAGGTGCTGCTGCTGGACGAGCCGACCGAGGGGCTGGCGCCGATCATCGTCGAGGAGCTGCTGGCCGCGATCGGCACCATCAGCCGCGCCGGCGGGCTGTGCTCCGTGATCGTCGAGCAGCACGCGCAGAAGCTGCTCGGTCTTGCCGACCGCGTCGTCATCCTGGAGCGCGGCACCGTCGTGCACGATGCACCGTCGAGCGAGTTGAAGGCCGATCCGAGCCCGCTGGAGTGGCATCTCGGGGTCGCGAGCGCCGCCGCCGCGCATTGACCGATCGAGAGGCTTGAACACCGGCTTCGCAAGCGTCATTCTGGGTTGCAGGAGCGATCTGGCTCGCCTCGTTGGCTGATCCTACGGGTGGTGCTTCCGAGCGGTATTGGGCAGCTATGGCCAGCCTGGTATGCAGGGTGGCGGCATTACGCGGTCATCCCCCGACGCGACGCCATCGACACTCGATGCGGCTGTGCGGTCGCATTGACGGGTCCGAGGCCGGAAAATGGCCGGACTACAGCGGAATGAAAGCATGGGATGACGGCCGACGGATCGTGCAACCATGTGGTCCCGGTCGCCGCTGGATCCTCTGGTGATCCCGATCTCAATGGAATTGTATACCGGTCGGATACGGGGTAGGGGATGGATCCAATCCATGCTGCACGGAACCGATCCCGGACAGCACGCCAGATCGCGACCGATCCAACAATGATACCGAACGAATCGACCGCTTCCAAGGAGTGAACAGATGCAACGCACCAAGCCCCCGTTCCGCGCCGATGAAGTCGGCAGCCTCCTGCGTCCGCAGAAGATCAAGGAGGCCCGCGCCAAGCTCGAGAAGGGCGAGATCTCGGCCGGCGATCTCAGCAAGATCGAGGACATGGAGATTGAGAAGGTCGTGCACCGCCAGGCCTCGACCGGGCTCAAGCTCGCGACCGACGGTGAATTCCGCCGCTCCTGGTGGCATTTCGATTTCCTCGCCAAGCTGACCGGCTGCGAGTTGTTCCATCCCGACGCCGGCATTCAGTTCGCGGGCGTGCAGACCCGGCACGATTCGGTGCGCGTGATCGACAAGCTCGATTTCCCGGCTGATCACCCGATGCTGAATCACTTCCGCTTCCTGAAGAAGCACGCCGACACTGCGCATGTGACGGCGAAGATGACCATCCCGTCGCCGGCAGTGCTGCACTTCCGCGGCGGCCGCAAGTCGATCTCCAAGGACATCTATCCCGATCTCGACGCCTTCTACGAGGATCTCGGCAAGACCTACCGCAAGGCCGTGAAGGCGTTCTATGACGCCGGCTGCCGCTACCTGCAGTTCGACGACACGGTGTGGGCCTATCTGTGCTCGCAGGAGGAGCTGCAGAAGGCCAGGGAGCGCGGCGACAATCCCGACGGCCTGCAGCAGATCTACTCGCGCATCATCAACTACGCGATCGCCGAGCGGCCCGCCGACATGACGATCACGACCCATGTCTGCCGCGGCAATTTCCGCTCGACCTGGATCTCCTCGGGCGGCTACGAGCCGGTTGCCGAGACCATGCTCGCCAACACCAATTACGACGGCTACTTCCTCGAATACGACAGCGAGCGCGCCGGCGGCTTCGAGCCGCTGCGTTTCCTGCCCAAGGGCAACAAGGTCGTCGTGGTCGGTCTCGTGACGTCGAAGGTCGGCGAGCTCGAGAAGAAGGACGACATCAAGCGCCGCATGGAGGAGGCCTCGAAGTTCGCGCCGCTCGATCAGCTCGCGCTGTCGCCGCAATGCGGCTTCGCCTCGACCGAGGAAGGCAACATCCTGAGCGAAGAAGAGCAGTGGGCGAAGCTGCGCCTGTGCGTCGAGCTCGCCGAGGAGATCTGGGGGAAGTAGGCGGCGGGGCTGCGCCCGTAGGCTTGCTCCGCATCCAACTCACCGATGAGCGGAAGGGAACGGGACGGCTTCGCCGTCCCGTTTTTATGCGGGCCGGCGGCTCGCACAAATCAAAGGTCGACGCGCTTCAGCACCTCGTTGAGCGTGAACGCCGAGACCTCGCCGGAACGGCAGCTGCCGTCACGAACGAAGATGCAGATCGGCCTGCCGCCGACGGTGTCGCAGCTTTTCCGGGCGAAGCCGTCAGGCAGGTTCCGTTCGGCGGTCCGCTCCGCCAGGATACGATTGAACGAGGCCGAGGCTGCCAGCGTCGCCTGGTCCAGCCGGCCTCTTGCCAGAGGGTCGGTCGAATAGAGAGCAAACAGCGACGCGTTGCCGGCCAGCCGGTCGCGGCCCGGCAGCAGGAAGAAGGGAACGTCGTAAAGGGCAAGTCCGCACATCTCTGAATCGGACTTGAGCGTCGCGGCGAGGTTGGCCGCTCCGACGCCGCGCATCCAGAGCTCAGGCATCCGGCCGCTGACGGCCAGCACGACCGAAACGCTGATCCAGCCCGTAGCGAGCAGCAGCCGTGGCCATCGGTGCCCGGCGTCCCGTCGTGGCTCGGTCCAATCCGCAGAGCCCAGGGCGGCGAGGATGACAAACAACGCCACCGACAGAAAGATGAAGCGATATTCCTTGTGGGCGATGGGGGTTTGTGCAGCGATGTTGATCACGGCGATCCAGAACAGCACCGGCGCGTGCCGATAGCCGCGATAGATCGCGAAGCCCAATGGCACGGCTGCGACCGACCATGCGCTCCAGATCCAGAACGGGTATGCGTCGGCAGGCGAGACGCCGAATCCGGCTGCGCGGCCCTTCACGAGATTCTGGTCCACATTGGCCAGAATCCAGCCGAACGGCACCGCCTCGTGCGCGGCGTCGAACAATCCGCCGAGGCTCAGCACCGCGATCCCACCCAACATGACGGGCGTGAGGCGGGCTGGATTGCGCCAGCTGGCCCAGAGGATCAATACGACGATGGCCGGCGCGAACTGGATGCGCAACAGGAAGGCGAGCGCGAGCAGTGCTCCAGCCGCGAGCAGAGTTCGTTGCGAGGGCGGATCACGGGTCAAGAGCAGCGCGGCCGGCAGGAATATCGCTGCCGCGACCGGTTCGCTTAACGTATGCGGCGCGAAATAGACGAGCTCGAACCAGATCGCCGTCACGAAGCCGGCAAGCACCGCATGGCGCGGCGAAACCCGCGCACCGAAGGTCCAAGCTGAGACGACGATCGACAGCGATGCAAGCGCGGCCAGGATACGCGGGGCGATGAAGGCGCCGGGGCCGCCCGGTGCAATCCAATCACCGATCGCCACCGGTGCCGACAACATGGTCGGCAGCAGCCAGCTTCGAACGCCGTGGCGCCATTCCCACGAGATGATGCCGTCATGTCCGAGCATTCGCCAGGCCGGTTCGAGATATTGGAAGATCTCGTCGGGGTGGTGGAAATTTGGCCAGAATGCCAGTGGCACGCGAAGCGCAGAGGCGATGAGCAGTACTACTACTAAAAGGCGAGTATCCGGCTTCGGATCCTCAGTGCTGCGAGGCTCTGCTACAGCACTTGGCGGCGGCATTCACGGCCCTTTTGGTGCGAAGGACGTCAGTCCGATCGACACCTTATGGGTGCAAAAGCCTAAATCTCCGTAAAATTACGGACACGATCACAAAGCGCGGAATTGAATTCGTGCAATCGCGCGTAGGTTGGCGGCTTTGCGCCAAGCCGCATCGACAGCCCGCTTACGCGTGCTGTCGGTCGACAGATTCGTTTTCTTGAAGCTCAGGCCTTGTGTGGACGAAGGTCCACAGCGCTCGCACATCTGTCTTCCGGCTGGTACTGCCCCCAGGGACCGGACAGCGCCGTGAGGTCCGAGGAAGGCAGTCGGCTGCGGAGGAATTATCAGACTTGGCCGCGCGATCGCGTGAGGCTTGCGGCCTCTCGGCGCTATGGGTGTCATCGAAGCGCGACAGGACGTGCTCGCCCCGCGTTCTTCCGGCGCAGCAGAGTGGTCCGGAGCAGCCGCTGAGCCGGCAGTTCGAACCAGCGATAGGTGAGGAGCGAGGCACCGAGCGTCGCCAGCACGAAAGCTGTCCAGAACAGCTGGCTCCTGTAGGGAATCGGCTGCTGCATCGACGCGAAGACGACCGCAATCGTCAGCTGGATCGGGAAGTGCAGCAGATAGCACGAATAGGTCATATTGCCGGCCGCCTCGAGCGGGCCTTCGAGCCGGCGAGGCAAGACCATCGGTCCAGAGCAGCAGAACAGCAGGATCGGCGTGGTGATCAGCAGGAGCGGTGCGGAGAGCGTGGCGAGGTGGAGACCTGACAGCCACAGCGCCAGGGGTATCGCAGCGGCCGCGCATGCCGCCATCGCTTCCAGCCGCCGGCGATGCGGGGCGTCGGCGACGGCCTGCCGGGCCATGGCGGCAAGTCCGCCGGCGTAGAAGAACACGAAGCATTTTCCGACCAGCGTGTCGGTCAGGATCGCAGCCACGATCACCGCCAGATTGATCAGCGGCGATGGCTTCGCGATGCGCAGCATCAGAAAGAACGCCGCATAGACCAGGACCTCGATCGAGACCGACCAGATCGGTCCATTGAAGCTGACCCCGGTCGGCGGAAGCCAGTCGCTCGCCATGAATAGCTGTGCAACGAAATGGGAGATATCGTTGCTCTGGTAGACGAAGAAGAAGCCGTGCTGCGCGAAATAGAGCGGCTGGAGCGCCGCGACCAGCAGAAGCGTCGCGAGATGCAGCGGATAGAGCCGGGACAGCCGGTAGACGAAGAAGGTCCGGCCGTCGATCATGCCATCGGTGATGGTGGTGCTGTACTTCCAGAAGAAGATGAAGCCCGAGATGCACCAGAAGATCACGACGCCGTATTCGCCGAGTTCATAGAACGGGAACAGGACGCGGTAGAACGGCAGCTCGCTTCTGACGAGATCCACCGGCGCATCGGCAACGTAGGCAAAATGTGGATAGTGCCACAACAGCACCGAGATCGTGGCGAGGAAACGCAGCCCCTCCAGTCCGATGAGCTTATGAGTCCCGGGCGATGTCGACGTTTGAGGCAGTACCATGCGGTGATCGTTAACCGTCTCGACGGGATGTGCAGGCCGATCCTAGCAGGAGCGAGGTGAAGGATTGTTTTCGCCGGTCGCGGTCCTGGCGCAGGGCGTTCGCAGTCAACCGCAGGCGAGATCGGTTCCGCGCTGGATCGCCTCGTCCCATGACCTGTAGCCCGCGGCATTCAGATGGACACCTTCGACCGTGAACGGCGACTCCATGGGGGGCAGGGGCAGCAGGGTCGCGCCGGTGCGTCGCGCAAGGTCCGGCAGCACGGCGCGGTAGCCGGTGATGCTCGCCATGGCGGCCTTTTCCATGGCCGGCGTGAACGGCCCGCGCGCCTCGACCGGGGGAAATTCGACGATGAAGATGCGCTCCGTGAGTTTTGACAGGTCGCGCAGCAGGGCTTCGTAGCGCTCGGCAAAGACGGCGGGGGAGTCGGGCTTGGAGGTCAGCGCATCGTTGACCCCGAGGGACACGATGACGGCGAACGGCCGCTTCGGTCCGAGCGCGGGCTTGAGCCAGCCGGCGAGGTCGCTGCGCGTTCCGGCGCCGGCGAGACCGGCGTTGACGATCGGATGGCCGCAGGCGCTGGCCGGCAGCGTCGCTGCCTCGACGATGCTGTCGCCGAGCACGATGATCGGATCATCGGGGCGCGCCAGCAGGTTGTAGTGGATGACGAGCTGGCGAACGGTGCGGTGATCACCGCCGGACGGCGCCGCAGAGCGGCGCGCCAGCACGAAGGTCGCGGCTGCCGCGGCAATCACCGCAAACAGCACAATGCCCAGTCGCGCCTGCGTGTTCGCTGCCATGCGGACCGTTGATGCTCCCTCGATCGACTCGACAGAAATGGGATGGTCGCCAGCGACGCTCTAATTCGCCCGCGTCCAGGTCGAGGACCGGCAGATCACGCCGCCAAAGGCGCAGCCCGAGGTCGTCAGCGTGTTACCGGACAGCGTCATCTTGGCGTCGTAGGTCTTGCCGTCGTCCGGATTGCTGTAGCTGCCGGCCCAGGCGTTGGAGCCGGTCGATTTCATGCCTGAGAACAGCCGCTGGCCGACCTTGGCCGGGGTGTCGGTGCCTTCCTTGATCCAGACCAGGGTGCCGCAGATGGCGCCGCCGCAGGGCGCGAACTTGACCTTGGAGGCGCCGCTCTCGCGCAGCCAGACGCCGGTCACGTCGTCGGCGAGCGCCGGGCCTGCCGCGAGCGCGAGCACAAAGCCAATTCCAATGACAAACCGACCGATCATCCGGGTCTCCCTGCACCATTTCGAGACGGGCACGTTGCAAGCGGATCGTGTCGGCGAGGCGGCGTGCCGCCGATGATCCGCGTCGTCTCTATTGATCAAAGAAGATAGCAGGATTCGGGCATGCTGCACCTGCCTCGGTGCGGGTGGCCTTGGTCCGACGATCGCAGCTGCCGGCCTGACGCAGCGCCGTCGGTCTATTTCGACGTGAGGTAGACTTCGCCGAGCAGCGAGGAGTTCGACCACGGCACCTGCTTGTTCTTCGTCGCCGAGACGACCTCGGCGCGCACCCGCGTCAACATCTGCTGCACCTCGAGGCCCGGCGTGCCGATATGACGCGACAGCGCTGCCGAGAACGGGCTGTTGTCGCCTTCGCCATCGAGCGCGACCTTGCCGGGCGCCGTCGCGAATGCGATCAGCGTGCCGGCCCCCGAGGTCGCGCC
>JBARNF010000006.1:0-2413 GCA_049802835.1 Bradyrhizobium sp. | reverse complement strand
TCGCCGCATGTCGTCTCGGCCTTGTCCTGTTCGTCTTCCAGCCGGACGGCAGGAAACGGAGACGAAGGATGAGCACAGCGCGCTATCGTTGGGTGATCGTGGCGGCCGGTGGGCTGTTGGGCTGTGTCGCGGTCGGCGGCATGTTCTCGTTGCCGGTGTTCCTCAAGCCCATCGCGCTCGACACCGGCTGGTCGGTGGCCGGGGTGTCCAGTGCGATGACGATCGGCTTTCTGGCCATGGCGTTCACGAGCATGGGCTGGGGCACGCTGTCCGACCGGATCGGGCCGCGTCCCGTGGTGCTGACAGGTTCGATCCTGCTCGCCGCCAGCCTGGCGCTGGCGAGCTTTTCGCCGTCGCTGCTCACGTTCCAGCTGCTGTTCGGCCTGATGGTCGGCGGCGCGACCGCCGCGATCTTCGCGCCGATGATGGCCACGGTGACCGGATGGTTCGACACCCATCGCAGCCTTGCCGTCTCGCTGGTTTCCGCCGGCATGGGCGTGGCGCCGATGACCATGTCGCCGCTCGCGGCGTGGCTGGTCTCGACCTATGACTGGCGGACCTCGATGCAGTGCGTCGCCGCCGTGGTCGGCGCCATCATGATTCCGGTGTCGCTGCTGGTGCGGCGCCCGCCGGCGCCTGAGCACGGTGACGCCGCCCTGTCCGGACATGACGCGGCGCGTCCTGAGATGACGCTGTCCGCAGCGGTGCGCTCGCCGCAATTCGGGATCCTGCTGGCCACCAACTTCTTCTGCTGCGCCACCCATTCGGGCCCGATCATCCACACCGTGAGCTATGCGGTTTCTTGCGGGATTCCACTGATGGCGGCCGTGACGATCTATAGCGTCGAGGGTCTGGCGGGCCTGGGCGGCCGGATCGCCTTCGGCCTGCTCGGCGACCGCTTCGGCGCCAAGCGCGTGCTGGTCCTAGGCCTGCTCGCGCAGGCGTTCGGCGCGCTGGCCTACGTCTTCGTGCGCGAGCTCGCGGCATTCTACTCCGTCGCTGCGCTGTTCGGCTTCATCTATGCCGGCACCATGCCGCTCTATGCCGCGATCGCGCGCGACAACTTTCCGCAAGCGATCATGGGCACCATCATCGGCGGAACGGCGATGGCCGGCAGCTTGGGCATGGCGACGGGACCTTTGGCCGGCGGCCTGATCTACGACGCCTTCGCCAGCTACACGTGGCTCTATGTCGGCTCCTGGCTGATGGGGCTCGGCGCCTTCCTGATCGCCATGACCTTCAGGCCGTTTCCGAAGACGGAGCCGGTCGCGATGCCGGCGCAGGCCTCGGCCTGAGGCATGTGAACCGCAGCTGAACGAACGTCGCCTCGGCGTCACAACAATCGTTGATCCCGCCGGTTCGGAACTCCGATGTGGCCGGCGGGTTGGGCGTGCGTGTTGTTCAACCCGATGGAGATCGGATCCATGAAGAAGACTCAGCTCGCCATTGCCACCTTCGTCGCCGCCAGCCTCGCCGTCGTCCCGCTCGCGGCGCAAGCGAAGCATCACAAGAAGCATAACGACTCGACCTCGGCGACCTCGTCGCAGACCACCGGCAGCAACATGAAGTCCGGCAAGGATTCCACCTCGTCGAGCCAGGGCAATGTCGGCCCGGGGACCAACCAGGCTGGCAGCATGTCCAAGTAGGATTCTAAGTCGGACTGATTTCTGCGTCAGGAAAGCTCCGTGCATGGGGGCTGTCCTGACGCAGGGGCGCGGTCCGGGCCAATCTTCGCCGCCTAAGCGAGGTCGCCGTGCGCGGGCGGGCGATATTCAGCCAGCGCACATGAGCCGTCGCGCTCGGTTCGCCTGCAACCGCGCATCGGCGTCGCCGATCTTCAAAGGCCGATCACTTCGAAGCCTGCTTGATCTTGTGCTCGAGATGCCCGGTGCCGTGATCCCTGCGCAACTGGCTGAGCGATGTTTCGTTGAGCTGAAGTAGCACCTCGCTGAGCTGCGTCGTGTCCGGATAGCCGGCCGCGAACGACTTGCCGTAGATCGTGCGCAACGTCCCGACCAGCGTATTGCCGTGCTTCTTGCTGATCTCGCCATCCTTGTCCCGGTGGCGGCCGTCGAGGCCTTCCTTCATGCGTCTCTCCCTTTTTGTGCGACTGACACGTTTGCGGAGAGCTTGCGCTCAATTGATAGGATTGGCAACGCTGCAGCGCGAAACGACCAAGTCACGAGAGCTCTCGTCCGCAACCCACGATCCAGCCATGCCGGCAGCGGATGCTGCGGGCGTGTTTGTGAGTTTTCTAGAACGAGCTAACCGAAAGCCTGACTGACCACCGCGTAGCCGGCGGGGTGGCCGTCGCTTGCTTGGCCACGGCCGGCGATATCGCTTCGCAACGACATCGTGGTGACCGTATCATGGAGGACGAGACCGGCGCGGGCGACGAATGTGCGGAACGCAT
>JBARNF010000005.1:0-5687 GCA_049802835.1 Bradyrhizobium sp. | reverse complement strand
GCTCCCTCTCCCGCTTGCGGGGAGGGCTGGGGTGGGGGCGCGGCTCGGGCGATGGTCGACGTGCGCACCGTGTGGAGGGAATTCCCCCACCCGCCTCGCATCTTCAATGCGAGGCGGCCTCCCCCGCGGGCGGCGGAGGCGCAGACCGGGCGGGCCTCGCCGGCTTGCCATCATCAACGGCAATGCGTCCGCGCAACTACACCCGCTTCATGCTAACCGAGACCTTCGGGCCGTTCTTGATGGTTTGATAGACCACGCAATAGCGCTCGGTGAGCTTGAGCAGCAGGTCAAGCTTGTCCTGCGGCGCGTCTGTCTCGACCTCAAAGCGCAGGCGGATCTCCTGGAAGCCGACCGGCGCCTCCTTGTCGACGCCGAGCGTGCCGCGGAAATCCAGATCGCCTTCGGCGAGGACGCGCCCGCTGCGCAGCGGCACTTCGACCGCGGTCGCTACCGACTTCAAGGTGACGCCGGCGCAGGCGACCAGCGCTTCCAGCAGCATGTCGCCGGAGCAGAGTTCGAGGCCAGAACCACCGGTGCCCGGATGCAGGCCGGCCACGGCGAGCGCCCGGCCGGTTTCGAGCTTGCAGGTCAGGCCGTCGCCGCCGACCTCGCCCTTGGCCTTCAAGGTGATGACGGCGGCAGACGGGTCAGCCTTGTAGCGCTCCTTGATCGGCGCCTGCATGGCGCGCAGCTCGGCAGCATCCATTTGTCGTTCTCTCCCGGATGTATTTCAGAAAAGATGTACCGGGCCGGACCGCTGATGTCACCACCATAGGCCGCCGCCGGCGTCACGCCTGCCTTGCATATCCGGCATCGTCCAGTCGAGCGAGCGGTCGAGCGCGGTCAGCACATGGCGCTTGAATTGATCGAACAGCGGCGCGTTGCGGTCGCGCGGCGGCGACAGGTTGATGGTGATCTCCTCGCGTCGGGCGGGTATCGGCCCAGAAGTCGAGCAGATGGTCCTGCAGGTCGTTGTGGGTGAAAGCATCGAGGGCGGAGAACGGCTCGTCGAGCGGCAGCACTTCGGGCTGGGCCACCAGCGCCCGCGCCACACGGCGCCCGGCCGCCGGCAGCTCGGACAGGCCGAAGCCGATATTGCCGGCGACCGACAGCCATGGCAGCAGCCGCGGTTCCCGCGCGTGCAGCGCCGCATCCCAGTAGAACCACGGCCGCAACCGCAGCAAATCCGCGCCTCGACAATCCACCCGTCCTCACCCCTCCCTGCCCCCAAGAAACATTACCTTTGTTTCAATGAGTTACGCCAAGGGCGCGCGAGAATTGTTTCTCCTTTCGACGGCATCGTTCAGAACGATCATCATCCCGTGACCACCGATGGCAGCATGGATCGTTTGTTGCATTGGAAGTTTCGTGACAGCACAGGCCTTGTTCGATATCCGGTTGCATCCATGGACAGCGTCGCCCCCAATTCCCACCCTGATAGCCTTTCCGATTTCGACAGCACCGGCATCGCAGCTGCGGTCGACGCGCTGGCCGCGCAGCATTCCGGCCGCGAGGACATGTTCCGCGCCGCCGTGGTGCAATTCCTCAAGGCCGAGCTGGTCAAGGCGCGCGCGGCGGCGCAAGCACAGCTGCTGAAGGACCGCCACGGACGGCGCTGCGCCGAGCAGCTCTGCTTCGTGCAGGACGAGATCATTCGCATCCTCTACGCTGCAGCGACCCAGCACCTCTATCGCTCGCAGGTGCCGAGCGGCGCCGAGCGCATGGCGGTGGTGGCGACCGGCGGCTATGGCCGCGGCCTGATGGCGCCGGAGTCCGACATCGATCTCTTGTTCATCCTGCCCTACAAGCAGACCGCCTGGGGCGAGCAGGTCGCCGAAGCCATCCTGTATTCGCTGTGGGACATGGGGCTGAAGGTCGGCCATGCCACCCGCTCGGTCGATGAATCCATCAGGCAGGCGCGTGGCGACATGACGATCCGCACCGCCATCCTGGAGACGCGTTATCTCGCCGGCGACCGGCCGCTCTATGACGAGCTGGTGCAGCGCTTCGACACCGAGGTCGTCCAGGGCACCGCGGCCGAGTTTGTCGCCGCAAAGCTCGCCGAGCGCGAGGAGCGGCATCGCCGCGGCGGCCAGTCGCGCTACCTGGTCGAGCCCAACGTCAAGGACGGCAAGGGCGGCCTGCGCGACCTGCACACGCTGTTCTGGATCGCCAAATACGTCTATCGCGTGCGCGAAACCGCTGAATTGGTCGAGCGCGGCGTGTTTGATGCGCATGAATACCGCACCTTCCGGCGCTGCGCCGATTTCCTGTGGTCGGTGCGCTGCAACCTGCACTTCGTCAGCGGCCGGCCAGAGGAGCGGCTGTCATTCGATTTGCAGCGCGAGATCGCGGTCCGGCTCGGCTACACCAGCCATCCCGGCATGCAGGATGTCGAGCGCTTCATGAAGCACTACTTCCTGGTCGCCAAGGAGGTCGGCAATCTCACCGCGATCCTGTGCGCCAAGCTCGAGGACCAGCAGGCCAAGCCGGCCCCGGTGCTGAGCCGGATGATCTCGCGCCTCAAGCCCGGCAACACCTGGCGGCGCGTGCCCGAGAGCGACGACTTCATCGTCGACAACAACCGCATCAATCTCGCCGCGCCCGACGTCTTCAAGCACGATCCGGTCAATCTGATCCGCATCTTCCGGCTGGCGCAGAAGAACAACCTCGCCTTCCATCCGGATGCGATGCGCGCGGTGACGCGCTCGCTGAACCTGATCAACACCGAGCTGCGCGACAATCCCGAGGCCAACCGGCTGTTCATGGAGATCCTGACCTCCAACGACGCCGAGGTCGTGCTGCGGAGAATGAACGAGACCGGCGTGCTCGGACATTTCATCCGCGCCTTCGGCCGCATCGTCTCAATGATGCAGTTCAACATGTATCATCACTACACGGTCGACGAGCACCTGATCCGCTGCATCGGCTTCCTGCAGGAGATCGAGCGCGGCGGCATCGACGAGTTCACGCTGGCCTCGGACCTGATGCGCAAGATCCGGCCCGAGCACCGCGCCGTCATCTACATCACCGTGCTGCTGCACGACGTCGCCAAGGGCCGGCCCGAGGACCATTCGATCGCCGGCGCCAAGGTGGCGCGGCGGCTGTGCCCGCGGCTCGGGTTCAACAATGCCGACACCGAGCTGATCGCCTGGCTGATCGAGGAGCATCTGACGATGTCGACGGTGGCGCAATCGCGCGACCTGTCCGACCGCCGGACCATCGAGAAGTTCGCCGCCGTGGTGCAGTCGGTCGAGCAGATGAAGCTGTTGACGATCCTGACCACCGCCGACATTCGCGGGGTCGGTCCGGGCGTCTGGAACGGCTGGAAGGCGCAGCTCTTGCGTACGCTGTACTACGAGACCGAGCCGGTGTTGACCGGCGGCTTCTCCGAGGTCAACCGTGCCAAGCGCATCACCGCGGCGCAGGCCGAATTCCGCATCGCCTTCACCGATTGGCCCGAGGACGAGCTCACCACCTATATCGGCCGGCACTATCCGGCCTACTGGCTCAAGGTCGAGCTGCCGCGCAAGATCCGCCACGCCCGCTTCGTGCGATCAAGCGAGGATGCCGGGCACAAGCTTGCGATCAATGTCGGCTTCGATCCGGCGCGCGGCGTCACCGAGCTGACGATCTTCGCGATGGACCATCCCTGGCTGCTGTCGATCATCGCCGGCGCCTGCGCCTCGGCGGGCGCCAACATCGTCGACGCCCAGATCTACACCACGACCGACGGCCGCGCGCTCGACACCATCGCGATCTCCAGGGAATACGAGCGTGACGAGGACGAAGGCCGGCGTGCAACCCGGATCGGCGAGACCATCGAGCAGGTGCTGGAAGGCAAGCTGCGGCTGCCCGACGCCGTGGCGCGGCGCGCCACCCGCGGCAAGCAGCACAAGGCGTTCTCGGTCGAGCCGGAAGTCACCATCAACAATCAATGGTCCGAGCTCTACACGGTCATCGAGGTGTCCGGCCTCGACCGCCCAGGCCTGCTCTATGAGCTGACCACGGCGATCTCGAAGCTGAACCTCAACATCGCCTCGGCCCATGTCGCGACGTTCGGTGAACGCGCCCGCGACGTGTTCTACGTGACCGATCTCCTGGGCGCGCAGATCAGCGCACCGACCCGGCAGGCTGCGATCAAGAGCGCGCTGCTGCACCTGCTCGCGAGCGACGAGACCGCGACGCAGCCGGCGGCATGAGGCGATGTTTGGTGCGTCCGACGCTGCGATGCAGCCGCACGGCGCGGATTTGAAAGGGCTCGGCGCCACCGCCAGCCCTGCAGGCTGGGGGAGCCACACCATGGCGTTGATTGCGAATATCGTAGTGGGACTGATCGGCCTGCTTCACGTCTACATTCTCGCGCTCGAGATGTTCCTGTGGACCAAGCCTGCCGGGCTGAAGGCGTTCAACAACACGCCCCAGCGCGCAGCCGACACGGCCGTGCTCGCCGCCAATCAGGGACTCTACAACGGTTTCCTGGCTGCCGGCCTGTTCTGGGGCCTCGCGCATCCGACCCCCGCGTTCGGATTACAGATCAAGGTGTTCTTCCTGCTCTGCGTGCTGGTGGCGGGCCTGTACGGCGCGGCTACCGCCAGCCGCAAGATCCTATTTTTCCAGAGCGTGCCGGCCACAATCGGCCTGGTCCTGCTCTGGCTCGCCGCCTGAGCGCGGGCTGAAGCGCCCACCCCGCGCCGCCGGCAGGCAGCCGCAGTCGCACTGACCACATCACGGAATCGCCCCAGCCCGGGCGGTCCCCTCGCCTTGCATTGGTCCAGCCGTTCCTCCACAATCCCCGCAGCGATGGCGGCTCTCACGGGCAAGACCACTCGCGCAACAAAAAATCAGGAGGAACACCGACCCATGAGACAGGGATCAATCCATCTCGCGGCGGCAGCGCTGCTGACCTTGGCGCTGTCGGCCACATCAGCCTCGGCCCAGAAGAAATACGATCCCGGCGCATCCGATACCGAGATCAAGATCGGCCAGACAGTGCCGTTCTCCGGTCCCGCCTCGGCCTACGCCTCGATCGGCAAGACCCAGGCTGCCTATTTCAACATGGTCAACGAGCAGGGCGGCGTCAACGGACGCAAGATCAAGCTGGTCCAGTATGATGATGCCTACTCGCCGCCCAAGGCAGTCGAGCAGGTCCGCAAGCTGGTCGAGGACGACGAGGTGCTGCTGACGTTCCAGATCATCGGCACGCCCTCGAATGCCGCCGTCCAGAAATATCTCAATGCCAAGAAGGTGCCGCAGTTGTTCGCCGCCACCGGCGCGACCAAATTCACGGACCCGAAGAACTTCCCCTGGACCATGGGATACAACCCCAACTACTTCACCGAAGGCCGCATCTACGGCCAGTACATTCTCAAGGAGCATCCCAATGCCAAGGTCGGCGTGCTCTATCAGAACGACGATCTCGGCAAGGACTATTTGAACGGGATCAAGGCCGGCCTCGCCGACAAGGCCGCGACGATGATCGTTTCCGAAGCCTCCTACGAGGTGTCCGATCCGACCATCGACTCGCAGATCCTCAAGATCAAGGCGGCCGGCGCCGACCTCCTGTTCTCCGCGGCGACGCCGAAACAGGCCGCGCAGGCGATCAAGAAGCTGCACGAGCTCGACTGGAAGCCGGTGCATATCGTGGACATCAACGCCACCTCTGTCGGCGCTGTGATGCAACCGGC
>JBARNF010000004.1:0-1949 GCA_049802835.1 Bradyrhizobium sp. | reverse complement strand
GACAAGGCGTGCAAGACGAGCGGCAGTGTTGCAGCCGGCGAAGCCGTTTGGTCCAGTCGCCGACGCTGGTGCCAAGTTCGTTGCGTTTTACAGATGGCGGGATGTTGGAATATTGCAGGTGATTTGCCCGACCAGACTGGGCAAGAATTGCGGGCATTTTCCGGAGTCGCGTGTACGATTCTCGCCATGACGAATCGCACGTTCAAGAGCGGCGAGAGCCGCGAGCAGCCCAGCCTGCTTCCTCCCCGGATCGAAGACTATGTCGGGCCGCACAATCCGGTCCGCGCGATCGATGGCTTTGTGGGCGCACTCGATCTGGCCAAGCTCGGCTTCAAGCACGCGGATCGGGGCGCGGGAGCGGGACAGCCGCCCTACGATCCGTCCGATCTGCTGAAACTCTACCTTTACGGCTACATCAACCGGATCAGGTCGTCGCGCCGGCTGGAGCAGGAGGCGGTCCGTAATCTGGAGCTGATCTGGCTGTTGAAGACCCTGCAACCCGGCTATCGGACGATCGCCAAGTTCCGCAACGAGAACGGGACGGCCTTGAAGGCAGCGAACCGGAACTTCGTGCTGCTGTTGCGCGAACTGAATCTGATCGGCCGGACCCTTGTTGCGGTTGATGGCGCCCTGTTCCACGGCAACGCCAGCAAGCGGAGCATCTTCACGAAAGGGAAGCTGGCCAAGCAGATTGCCGAGCTGGACAAGGAGATCGAGGCTTATTGCCGGTCGCTCGACGCCAACGATACGGAAGAGGCCAGACAGCAGTGCTTTGATCTGCAGGATGGCAGCAGAGGTGATGGCGTCGACGTTGGTGAGAAGATGAAGGAGCTGATGGCCAGGCGTGAACGTGCGCTGGCCGACCTCAAGGAATTGGAGAGTGGTGACAAGGGGCAGATCTCCACGACCGATTCCGACGCCAGGCTTCTGAGCAAGGGCGATCAGACCATTGCGGGCTACAACGTGCAGAGCGTCGTCGATGACAAGAACATGCTCATTGTGGAAAGCGATGTCGTCAATCGCAGCGATGCCGGCCATCTCCATGTGATGGCAAAGGCGGCAAAGGAGACTCTCGGCGTCGAGACCCTGCAGGTGCTGGCGGATGCCGGCTATTCCAGCAGCGCGGACCTGAAGGCCTGCGAGGACGATCGTATCGAAGCCTATGTGCCGCTCAATGAGGGCAACGGAAAGCTCGAGCAGGAGGGCCGCTTCACCCGCACCGACTTCAGCTATGATGCGAGCGCCGATGTCTACCGTTGCCCGGCCGGCGAGGTGCTGCGTCCGACAAAGAAGCCCTGGACCAACACCAGCGGCCGGATCGAGCTGCGCTATCTGAGCTCCAAGACGACCTGTGACGCCTGCCCATTGAGAGCGCGTTGCCTCAGCCCGGATGCCAAAACCCGCAGCGTCTCTCGCTGGGAGCACGAAGGTGTCATGGACCGTCATCGCGCCAGGATGGCAAGCGAAGGCGCAAGCCGATTGATGCGGCGTCGTTCCGCCATCGTCGAGCATCCGTTCGGGACGCTCAAATGCCGCGCCGGATACCAGCACTTCCTGGTGCGTGGCTTCGACAAGGTGCGTGGCGAGTGGAACCTGATGGCGCTGTGCTACAACTTCACCCGCGTGCTCAATATTCTCGGCTTCGAGCGCTTCATGGCCTACCTCGCCGAGAAGGCGCGTACGGCCCCCAATGGCTTGCTTGCAGCCCTCATCCCCGCTCTGCGCTCGATGCAGCTTGTCATGCGACGATTTTGCATGAATATGGTGCTATGGTTCGAAGTCGCACCGCGCCGGGCCATCCCAGCCTCATAATTGGAATTCTTGCCCAGCCTGGTCGGGCAAATCAATGGTATTTTTCTATTAATCCGAATTCCGACACCCGCCCATCGCCCCGCCATAGCGGCGCGTCCGTGCCGGCCGGCGTTCCGGCGACCGCCCAACAAGGAAAC
>JBARNF010000003.1:0-6166 GCA_049802835.1 Bradyrhizobium sp. | reverse complement strand
CCGGATGCGAGTGGATATCCCGCCTCCAGGCCTGGATATCGGGCTGCAGATCGGCGACGCGGTTGACGATGGGCATGGGGAATCTCGTAACTCCGGTGGGACTTTGCGCCTGTTTAGCATGCAAAAGCCGCACCGCCCAAGATTAGGGCTGCACCCGCCTCATGGCTCGGTCGACCAGCCATGAACGTGGCGCTTGTCCGGCCCCGTCCCGGCTGACTAAAAGCCTGGCAACGATGGGAAGGGAACGCCGATGCCGAGACAGCTCGAGGGGGAGTACGACTATATCGTGGTGGGGGCCGGCACGGCCGGCTGCATCCTCGCCAACCGGCTGTCGGCCGATCCGAAGACCCGCGTCCTGATCCTGGAGGCCGGTGGCCACGACAATTGGATCTGGTTCCATATTCCGGTCGGCTACCTCTTCGCGATCGGCAATCCGCGCTCCGACTGGATGTTTCGCACCGAGGCCGAGCCCGGTCTGAACGGCCGCTCCCTGGCCTACCCGCGGGGCAAGGTGATCGGCGGCAGCTCGGCGATCAACGCCATGATCTCGATGCGCGGCCAGGCCGCCGACTACGACCATTGGCGCCAGCTCGGCCTTGCCGGCTGGAGCTATTCCGACGTGCTGCCGGTGTTCAAGCGGCTGGAGGACCATTTCCTGGGCGAGAGCGAGCACCATGGCATCGGCGGCGGCTGGCGCATCGAAGCGCCGCGGCTGTCCTGGGCGGTGCTGGACGCGGTCGGTGACGCCGCCGAGCAGATGGGCATTCGCCGCATCCCCGATTTCAATACCGGCGACAACGAAGGCATCAGCTATTTCCACGTCAACCAGAAGCGCGGCCGGCGCTGGTCCTCCGCGCGGGGCTTTCTCAAGCCGGCCCTGAACCGGCCGAACCTGCGGCTCGAAACCAATGTCCTCGTGGATCGCCTGATCGTCGAGAACGGCCGGGCCGTCGGCGTCCGCTACCGGCAGAATGGCGGGACCATCGAGGCGCGCACCAAGGGCGAGGTGATCCTGAGCGCCGGCTCGATCGGCTCGGTGCAGGTGCTGCAGCGCTCGGGCATCGGTCCCGCGGATCTGCTGAGCGATCTCGGCATCGACATCATCAGCGACGTGCCCGGCGTGGGGCGCAACCTGCAGGACCATCTGCAGCAGCGCGCGATCTACAAGGTGTCGGGCGTGCGGACGCTGAACGAAACCTACTACTCGCTGGTGCGGCGCGGCCTGATGGGGCTCGACTACGCCTTCCGCCGCCGCGGCCCGCTGACCATGGCGCCGTCACAGCTCGGCATCTTCACGCGCTCGGACACCACGCGCGATCGCGCCAACATCCAGTTCCACGTGCAGCCGCTGTCGCTCGACAAGTTCGGCGATCCCCTGCATCGCTTTCCCGCGATCACCGTCAGCGCCTGCAACCTGCGCCCGACCTCGCGCGGCACCGTGCGCATCCGCTCGGCTGCGATCGATGAGGCCCCTTCGATCGCGCCGAACTATCTTGCGACCGCGGACGATCGCCAGGTCGCGGCCGACGCCATCCGCGTCACGCGCCGGCTGATGAAGCAGCGGGCGCTCGCGCCCTATCAACCGGCCGAATATCTGCCCGGCCCTTCCGTCGGCGACGACGACGCGGCGCTCGCCAAGGCGGCCGGCGACATCGGCACCACGATCTTCCATCCCGTCGGGACCGCCAAGATGGGCACCGCCGACGACCCGACGGCGGTGGTCGACGAGCGGCTGCGCTTCCACGGCATCGCGGGCCTGCGCATCGCCGACGCCTCGATTATGCCGACCATCACCTCCGGCAACACCAACACGCCGACCGCGATGATCGCCGAGAAAGCGGCGTCGATGATCCTGGAGGATGCGCGCTGACGGACGCACCGAAATCGTAGGGTGGGCAAAGGCGAAAGCCGTGCTGCCTCCCCATGCGAGATCGCGGTGGCGCCGTGCCCACCGTCTGACCGATGCATGTGCCGATCGACGGTGGGCACGCTGCCGCCTGACGGCGGCCGCTTTGCCCACCCTCCACGGCGCGAACCGCAGACTTCGTTCGCTTCGTCGAACGGCAGCACATCTTCAGATGACCCGCGCCGCCAGCGGGACACGGCGCAACGCGGCCGCGGCGAGCCAGCTTGCCGACAGCGTGCCGACGAGCACGATGGCAAATTTCACCGCCGCCGGCCACGCCGGGTCATAGACGAGATATTGCAGCCACAGCAGCGGCAGGAAGTGCAGCAGATAGATGCCGTAGGCCGACGGCTGGATGCGGTCCATCAGCGAAAGCGGCGCGTTCGCCCAGCGCTGGAAGAAGGTCGGCACCGCGAAGGCCATCGCGGCGCAGAAGCTCGCCACCGCGATGCCGTAGGCCGCGCGCCACCACACGGGCGGCGCGTCGAAATCGGTGATCCAGTTGTGGTGGACATAGGCCAGGAACAGGATCATGCCGTAGCAGCCATAGGACAACGCGAACCAGACCAGCCAGCGCTGCACCAGCGCGCCCTGCGCGGCGAACGGCGCCGTTGTGAGGCGGGCTGCCCCGAGGGCTACGCCGGCGAGGAAGAAAGCCGGATAGAGCAGTGCGCGGCTCGCCTGCAATGGCAGCGGGAAATGGCCCGGCATGAACCACACGCCGTCGCCGAACCAGAGATGCGGCGGCAGATAGGCGGCATTTGCGATGAGGAGGAAGACGATGAATCCGGCGAGCGGCCGGCGCAGCAACGTCTCGGCCCATTGGCCCAGTCTGCTGAACGCCTGCGGCACCACGGCCCATGACAGTGCGGCCGCCGCATCGAACATCAGCAGCACGCCGAGAAACCAGGCCGAGCCGGACGGCCACGGACCGGCACTGATCATGCGCCACCACACCGCGGTGAAGTGATCCTCAGCCACATAGTAGCGATAATAGGCTATCGGCATGATCACGACGATCGAGACGACATAGGGCATGCCCAGGCGCAACGCGCGGCGCAGCAGAAAAGTCGACGCCCCCCGCCTCGCGAGACTTGCCGGCACGAACAGGCCGGAGATGAAGAACATGCACGACATGAAATAGCTGTCGTTGAACAGTGCGACCAGATCGAAGCCGAGCCAGTGCATCCGGTCCCCACCCTGCCCGAAATAGGTGTAGTTGATCGCAGAGTGATACAGCACGACCGAGAGCGTGATGAAGGTCCTGGCGCGGTCGAGCGCCCCGATCCGATCGCAGGTCGTGTCGGTTCGTTGCAGGTCGAGAATCACGCGCTCATGCATCGACGTCTGTCCAGTCCATCGGACGCCCGGCAAACCCACGCCTATCATATTACGCGCGCGGCGGCGCGCCGCTATCCCCGTTGCAGGCTCCGGGCCTGATAGCTCCGTCACGGTCACGAAAGCGTCATCCACTGGCATCCGTCGGCGAACCGGGAATAAACCGGCGATATCCGCGCTCTCCTCATCCGCAAGCCCGATGACGGGCAACGGGAGACCGCAATGAGCCATCACGACCATGACGACAATGGCGGCGTCAGCCGCCGCAGAGTGCTCGAATGCATGACCTGGGCCGGCACCGGCGTGCTCTGGAGCATCGCCGGCGGCGTGCCGCGCTCGCTGGGCCTGGTCGATGCGGCGCAGGCCGCCGAACAGGCATCCGGCCTGACGTTCCTGCAGATCAGCGACAGCCATGTCGGCTTCGACAAGCCCGCCAATCCCAACGCCCTCGGCACGCTGGAGGAGGCGATCAACAAGATCAAGACGATGCCGGTGAAGCCGGCCTTCATGATCCACACCGGCGACATCACGCATCTGTCCAAGGCGGCCGAATTCGACGATGCCGACCGCATCATCTCGCAGAGCAGGCTCGACGTGCACTACGTGCCGGGCGAGCACGATTTCCTCGACGAGGAGGTCAAGTTCTATCGCGAGCGCTACGGCAAGGGCACGCGCGGCGCCGGCTGGTATTCGTTCGACGCCAATGGCGTGCACTTCATCGGCCTCGTCAACGTGGTCGACCTCAAGGCCGGCGGCCTCGGCAATCTCGGCGCCGAGCAGCTCGCCTGGCTGGAGCAGGATCTGAAGGGCCGTTCGCAATCGACGCCGATCGTGGTGTTCGCGCATATCCCGCTGTGGACGGTCTATCCGCAATGGGGCTGGGGCACCGAGGACGGCGCGCGCGCGCTCGACTATCTGAAAGGGTTCGGCTCGGTGACGGTGCTGAACGGTCACATCCACCAGGTGATGCAGAAGGTCGAAGGCAACGTCACCTTCCACACCGCGCGCTCGACCGCGTTCCCGCAGCCTGCGCCGGGATCAGCCCCCTCGCCCGGCCCGATGAAGGTCGAGGACACCAGGCTGCGCAGCCTGCTCGGCGTCGCCAGCATCGACTTCAAGGTCGGCACTGAGCGGCTCGCAATCATCGACACGCCGCTGCAGGGCTGAGGGACCGAACGCAATGATGCAGTCTGTTCTGCGCGGTGTCCCCTTCGCCGCCGCCGTGCTGCTTCTCGGCGCAACGCCGCTGCGCGCCGAGGCATTCAAGGTCACGATCGACAATTTCACCTTCGGGCCGGCCGAACTGACCGTGAAGGTCGGCGACACCGTGACCTGGACCAACCATGACGACATTCCGCACACCGTGGTGTCGGCCGGAAAATTCCGCTCAAAAACCCTCGACAGCGACGACAGCTTCTCGTTCACGTTCACGGCCAGCGGCGATTATAAGTATTTCTGCTCGCTGCATCCGCACATGACGGGAGTCGTCAAGGTTGAGTAGCGGAGCAAACCAGGGCATGAGCATGGTCGCATGGGCCGGTCGGCGACGCGCTGCCGACCGGGCCATGAGACCGCGAACCGAGCCGGAGACGACGCCGGTGACCACAGCCAACGACGATCCCGACAAGGCGCGCCGCTTCCGCGAGGCGGCGCTGCCCCATCTCGACGACGTCTACACCCTGGCGCGCTATTTGTTGCGCAATCCCGCCGACGCTGAGGACGCGGTACAGGAATGCTATCTGCGCGCGCTGAAGCATTTCGACACCTATCGCGGGCCGGCGATGAAGCCATGGCTGTTCGCGATCCTCCGCAACGTCTGCCATGCCGAATTCACACGGCGCGCAGCCGCGCCCGTCCAGGCCGCCGATGAGGCGCCAGAGACGGCCGAGCAGCCGCCGCTGTGGCAGGAGAGCAGCGAGACGCCGGAAGGCGCGATCTTGCGCCAACGCGACGCCTCCGCTGTCCGCCGGATCATCGACACGCTGGCCGAGCCGTTCCGCGAGACCTTCGTGCTACGTGAGATCAACAACCTGTCCTACCGCGAGATCGCGGACACCGCCGGCGTGCCGGTCGGCACCGTGATGTCCCGGCTGGCGCGGGCGCGCACGATGCTGCGCGCCGCCTGGCTCGCGCAAGAGGAGCCGCAAAGATGACCTGCGATGAAGCCGAGATCCTGATCCACGCCCTGGCCGACGGCGAACTCGACGCCGGACATGCGCGCGAGGTCGAGGCTCACGTCGCCGCCTGCCCGCGCTGCGCGGCGGAGTTGGCTGCCATCAGGCAAATGAAGCAGGTGCTCGCCGGCACCGACCTGGCCTTCAAGGCGCCGTCGGCATTGCGCCAGCGTATCGAAGCCACGCTGCCGCCAGCGCCGGCGGCGGCCATATCGCCGCTCATCGCCGCGCGGCCGAGCCGTCGCTCGCTGCTGAAGGGCTTTGCGCTGGGCTCGGCGGTCTCGGCGCTGGCCGCAACCGGCCTCGTCGGCATCGTGCTGCGCAACGACGACCAGCAGCGGATCGAGGCCGAGATCGTGTCGGCGCATCTGCGCTCGCTGCAGGCCGGCCACCTGACCGATGTGATCTCGACCGATCAGCACACCGTCAAACCCTGGTTCAACGGCAAGCTGGACGTATCGCCGCCGGTGATCGACCTGACCGCGCAAGGCTTCACCCTGATCGGCGGACGCCTCGACTATGTCGACGCGCGCGCCATTGGTGCGGTGGTCTATCGCCGCCGACAGCACGTCATCAATGTGTTCGTCGCGCAGACCGCCACGACCGAGCGCCGTGCGGCCCGGATGGACACGATCCAGGGCTTCAACATCCGCAGCTGGCGCGACCGCGGCCTGAACTATTGGGCGATCAGCGATCTCGGTGCCGACGAGCTCAGTGAGTTCGGCGAGCGGTTCGAGCACGCCATGAG
>JBARNF010000002.1:0-6709 GCA_049802835.1 Bradyrhizobium sp. | reverse complement strand
GCGTTGACCATGTCGGTACCGGTGTCGACAACCAGCATCTTCGCGTCGACGCCATGTTTCTTGAAGAAGCCCTTTTCGGCGCCGATAAACATCGGCAAATGGCCGAAATTGTTGCCAATCACCACATCAAGCTTGGGCAAGTCCGCCATAGCAGTCCTCCCGGTCTTTACACCTACGAAGTTATGATTGCGCGAGCACCTGCGGATTGACGCAATTCGGCGGCGTACGGCCGTCGATCAGCGCCTGTATGTTGTCCACGACGATATTCGCCATCTGGTCACGCACTTCCTTTACTGCGCTGCCGAGATGCGGCGTGAGCACGACGTTCTTCATCGATCTCAGCGCCGGAGGTAGCTTGGGTTCATGCTCGAACACGTCGAGCCCGGCGCCCGCGATCTCGCCGGCGGCAAGTAGCCGCACCAGTGCATTCTCGTCGATCACTTCGCCGCGCGCGGTGTTGACGATGTAGGCGTCCTTGCGGATCAGTTTCAGCCGCCGCGCCGATACCAGATGAAATGTCGCCGGCGTATGCGGACAATTCACCGAGATGATGTCCATCCGCGCCAGCATCTGGTCGAGGCTTTCCCAATAGGTGGCGCCGAGCTCGTCGGCGATCACGGGGGCGACCGGGCGGCGGTTGTGATAGTGGATCTGCAGGCCGAAGGCGCGGGCGCGGCGCGCCACCGCCTGGCCGATCCGGCCCATGCCGATGATGCCGAGCCTTTTGCCGCCGATGCGGTGGCCGAGCATCCAGGTCGGCGACCAGCCTGCCCAGTTCTTGCCCTCGGTCAGGATCGAGGCGCCCTCGATCAGCCGCCGCGGCACTGCGAGGATCAGCGCCATGGTCATGTCGGCGGTGTCCTCGGTGAGGACCTTCGGCGTGTTGGTGACGGTGATGCCGCGCGCCACTGCGGCGGTCACGTCGATATTGTCGACGCCGTTGCCGAAATTGGCGATCAGCCGCAGCTTGCAGTCGGGCTGGTTGAGAACATCGGCGCTGATGTGATCGGTGACGGTCGGAACCAGCACGTCTGCGGTGCGCACCGCGTCGGCGAGTTGCTCCTGACTCAGCGGCTCGTCGTCGAGGTTAAGTCGCGCATCGAACAGCTCGCGCATGCGCGTCTCGACCGAGTCGGGCAGCTTGCGGGTCACCACGACGAGGGGCTTTTTCCTACCTGACATGTGCTGCTCTCATGAGATCCTTCAGACCTCATTAACCGGGTTCGCCGAAACTACCGTCGTCGCCTGAGCCCGGCGCTTCCCTGGACTGGTCGTGTCGGATCTCGCGGTGGGCCGATCCGTCCCTGACAGGGTTCGCGAGCGATTCTCAGGCGCTTCCTGGCCGCTTGTGTTCGGTCCTGTCTAGCAGATGGCCGGGCCAAGACAAGAAGCCAACGGCGGGTCGGGACTGGCGCTTTGGCAAACCCTCTCTGTGCACGAAGGGGGGCAGCCGAGCGGTTCGATGGGGATCGGGCGGAGGATCGTACGCGTGAAGAGGGCGCGATCCTTTCGAGGGAGAGTGAGTTGAGTGCGATGGCGTTGGGACGTTTCGGTGTGGTCGTGCTGCTTGCGGCCTGTCTGTTCGAGGCTGCGGTCGGTGCCGGGGCTCTTGCAAAGGATTCCGTTCTCACCACCAGCGGCCTTCCGGTGCCGCGTTATGTCAGCCTGAAGTCGGACCACGTCAACGTCCGCGCGGGCCCCACCAAAGACAACGACGTAGCCTGGGTCTACACGCGCTCGGGCCTGCCGGTCGAGATCACCGCCGAATATGAAAACTGGCGCAGGGTGCGCGACTCGGAAGGCTCGGAGGGCTGGGTCTACCACTCGCTCCTGTCCGGGCGCCGCACCGCGGTCGTCACGATGAAGAACAAGGACGATCTCGCCGCGGTTTACGAGAATGCCGACCCGTCCAGCGCGGTGGCGGCGCGCTTGCAGGCTGGCGTCATCGCGCAGGTCAAGAAGTGCAGCAGTGGCTGGTGCCGGGTGCTCGGTAACGGCTTCGAGGGCTGGATCGAGCAGCAGCGGCTATGGGGTGTCTATTCCGACGAGCAGGTCAATTGACACCGGCCGGACGGCTGGACCAGTCGGCCGCGCTGACGACGCTTTCCCGACACGAAAATGCCCGCGAAACGCGGGCATCGGCATATTCAAGGCTGCGTCTGCGAGCTCAGCGCTTCTTGCGCAGCCGGACAACCATGTCGATGCGTGCGATCTCGTAACCTTCCGGCGCCTCGGGCAGCTTGGAGAGCGCGAGATGCTGATCGGGAATGTCGACCAGCTCGTGGTTGTTTTCGAGATAAAAGTGATGATGCGCCGTGACGTTGGTATCGAAGTAGGTTTTGGTTCCGTCGACGCTGACCTGGCGCAGCAGGCCGGCGTCCGTCAGCTGGTTCAGGGTGTTGTAGACGGTCGCGAGCGAGACCGGAACCTTGGCCAGCGTCGCTTCCTCGTACAGCATTTCAGCCGTCAGGTGCCGCGCGCCCTTGCCGAACAGCAGCCAGCCCAAGGCCATCCGCTGGCGCGTCGGGCGCAGACCCGCGGCCTGCAGCATTTCGTTGACGTCGTGCCACGGGCAGCCATTGAGCGCAGGATGCCGGCCGGTCCCCAGTCCATCCGGACTGGCCCGCTCACTGATCGAGGCGTTGTTGCTCGCGTCCACTTCAAACACCGCAGAATTCGTACTCACCGAGTCTGATATAGGAAGAAACCCATTCAGATGCAAGCTTATCGCAACTAACCTATCTAGAACGCCCCTAAACTGCATCTGCCACCCGGACCGGTTGCGAAGGCCGCGCCTGCGTCGATTTACCTGGATACGCGCATTGACGCCGCAATCCCCTATGTTAGAGAGCGCCCGGACCCGATCGACCTGCCATGGCGGGCGTGGCCGGCCCTACCGGCGGCTGTTCCCAGCCTCGATAGCGTAAGGCCGCGTGCCGACAGCGGTGATTTGTCGTCCGGCGCGATCGTTTCGCTGTCGCGCCGACGAGATGGCCGCCCGGTAAACGGGGCGCGAACGGGTCGACGTGCGAAGGGGTCGTGTCGCGCGGCACATTTCCATCTGGGATCGTTGAGAAGGGCTCATCAGGCATGCTGGATCGGCGCGGCAGTTATGAATACGAGGACCTGCTGGCCTGCGGCCGCGGAGAGCTGTTCGGCCCCGGCAACGCGCAGCTGCCGCTGCCGCCGATGCTGATGTTCGATCGCATCGCCGAGATCAGCGAGACGGGCGGCGAGTTCGGCAAGGGTTTCGTTCGTTCCGAGCTCGACGTGAAGCCCGATCTCTGGTTCTTCGGCTGCCATTTCAAGAACGATCCGGTCATGCCGGGCTGCCTTGGTCTCGACGCGATGTGGCAGATGGTCGGCTTCTTTCTCGGCTGGACCGGCGGCGCCGGCCGCGGCCGGGCACTCGGCCTCGGCGACTTGAAATTCTCGGGCCAGGTTCTGCCGACCGCCCGCAAGGTTGTGTACAACATCGACATCAAACGCGTGATGCGCTCAAAGCTGGTCCTCGGTATTGCCGACGGGTGGATTTCGATGGACGGCGAGATTATCTATCGCGCCAAGGACCTGAAGGTCGGTCTGTTCAAGCAGGACTCTGCGCCGGCGTGAACCGGCTGGCCCCGAGCAGAGACAGTGCAGCAGGCGTGACTGCGACAGAACATACGAGCAAGGCGAGGCGGACATCATGAGGCGGGTCGTCATCACGGGCATGGGCATCGTCTCGTCGATCGGCAACAACACCCAGGAGGTGCTGGCGAGCCTGTACGAGGCGAAGTCCGGCATCTCCCGCGCCGAGAAATATGCCGAGCTCGGTTTCCGTTCGCAGGTGCAAGGTGCGCCGACGCTCAATCCCGCCGAGGTGGTCGACCGCCGCGCGATGCGTTTCCTCGGTGAGGGCGCGGCATGGAATCACGTCGCGATGGAGCAGGCGATCCGTGATTCCGGACTCGAGCCGTCCGACGTGTCAAACGTCCGCACCGGCATCATCATGGGCTCGGGCGGACCGTCGACGCGGACGCTGGTCGAGGCCGCCGACATCACCCGTACCAAGGGGCCGAAGCGGGTCGGGCCGTTCGCAGTGCCGAAGGCAATGTCGTCGACGGCCTCCGCCACGCTTGCGACATGGTTCAAGATCAAGGGCGTCAACTATTCGATCTCGTCGGCCTGCGCGACCTCCAATCATTGCATCGGCAATTCCTACGAGATGATCCAGTACGGCAAGCAGGACGTGATGTTCGCCGGCGGCTGCGAGGAGCTCGACTGGACCCTGTCGGTGCTGTTCGACGCGATGGGCGCGATGTCGTCCAAGCACAATGAGACGCCCGCGACCGCGTCGCGGCCCTACGACGTGACGCGTGACGGCTTCGTGATCGCCGGCGGCGCCGGCGTCGTCGTGCTGGAAGAGCTCGAGCATGCCAAGGCGCGCGGTGCCAAGATCTATGGCGAGATCGTGGGCTACGGTGCAACCTCGGACGGCTACGACATGGTTGCGCCATCGGGCGAAGGCGCCGAGCGCTGCATGCAGCTGGCGCTGTCGACCGTGAAGACCAAGATCGACTACATCAATCCGCATGCGACCTCCACGCCCGCCGGCGATCCGCCGGAAATGGAGGCGATCCGCAAGGTGTTCGGCCGCGGTGAGAAATGCCCGCCGATCGCCGCCACCAAGGCGCTGACCGGCCACTCGCTCGGCGCCACCGGCGTCCAGGAGGCGATCTACTCGCTGCTGATGATGAAGAACGGCTTCATCTGCGAGAGCGCCAACATCACCGAGCTCGATCCCGTCTTCGCCGACATGCCGATCGTGCGCAAGCGCATCGACAACGCCAAGCTCGGCGCCGTGCTGTCGAATTCGTTCGGTTTCGGCGGCACCAACGCGACGCTGGTGTTCAAGCAGCTCGACGCTTAAGATTTCCAACAGGACTGGTTTCGTCGGCATCATGGCCGGGCAACAGCGCGAAGCTTCAAGTCTTCGCACCGATGTCCGGCCATTGGCGTCTTGAAGGCGGGACGATCATCTTGGCTGGGGTCGGTCCCGGCATGACGGAGGAGAGCAATCATGCAGGGTCTGATGGCAGGCAAGCGCGGTCTGGTCATGGGCATCGCCAATGACCATTCGATCGCCTGGGGCATCGCCAAGACGCTGGCCGCGCATGGCGCCGAGATGGCCTTCACCTATCAGGGCGACGCGCTCGGCAAGCGCGTGCGCCCGCTCGCCGACGAACTCGGCGTCAAGCACGTGCTGCCTTGCGACGTCGAGGACATCGCCAGCGTCGATGGCGTGTTCACTGCGCTGCGCGAGGCCTGGGGCGGCCTCGATTTCATCGTGCACGCCGTCGCCTTCTCCGACAAGAACGAGCTCAAGGGCCGCTATGCCGACACTTCGCGCGACAATTTTGCACGCACGATGCTGATTTCCTGCTTCTCCTTCACCGAGATCGCCAAGCGCGCCGCCGAGCTGATGCCGGAGACCGGCGGCAGCATGATCACGCTGACCTTCGACGGATCCAATCGCGTGATGCCGAACTACAACGTGATGGGCGTTGCCAAGGCTGCGCTCGAAGCTTCGGTGCGCTATCTCGCCGCCGACTACGGGCGCCGCAGCATCCGCGTCAATGCAATCTCCGCCGGTCCGGTGCGCACGCTCGCGGGCTCCGGCATCGGCGACGCCCGTTTCATGTTCGCGTTCCAGCAGAAGCATTCACCGCTCGGTCGCGGCGTCAGCTTGGAGGAGCTCGGCGGCTCCGCGCTCTATCTGCTCTCGGAGCTTTCCGGCGGCGTCACCGGGGAGATCCACTACGTCGACTCCGGCTACAACGTGATCTCGATGCCCCGGCCCGAGGATCTCAAGGCGGAATAATTCCGCCAGGGCATCGTCATGCGGGCCGTTCGTTCCGGCCTGCGCATGAGGGGTCCCCGCGATCCACCCAATTTGTCCCAATTGCACCCGACTTCGCTCTGCGGTAGTCAGGGAAACTGACGCAACCCTGGCCGCCGTTTTCCAACGGTGGTGGCGCGAATGCACCGGGTCGGTGCTTCGCCCACGACGGTCAGCCAGCGCGCCGGCAGCAAAGACAAATCGTGGGGGCGATCGGCGATGCTGCGTTCGAAGGTCCGGGTCATCGTGCTCTGCGCGACGATCGGCATCGCCTGTGTGGCGGGGCGCGCCGTGCCAGCGCGGGCTCAGTCGACGGTTTGGGATTCCACGATCTCCATTACGCATTGGTATGTGCCAACCGCTCAGCTGCTCGCTTACATGTCGCCGAGGACCGGTTTCACGAATCCGATCCCCATCGGTGATCAGACGCTATGGACCCTGGGCACGGCGACCAACGGGTCTTTCACCGGGACGAGCGTTGCGCAACTCAGGATCGGCGCAGCGCTGCTGACTGACACCTCGACGATCCAGGGCTTCGTGACCACCAGCGGCCAGATCACGATGCTGTTCACGCCCGCCGGGGGTGGCACGGCGACGGTCGGCCTCGGCACCATGCGCACGGTCAACGGCGTCGCCAGCATGGAAATGCAGATGATCACCGGGGACAGCCTGCTGGTGACGCATTGGGCCTACATGCTGCCCTACGATCCCGCCAGTTTCACGCCGCCGCCATCGGCGCCGGTGCCCGCGAATTCGGTGCCGCAATGGGCGTGGACCGCCGGCACGCCTTGGCGGATCGTCAGTCCAACCCTGTTCGGCACGCAGGCG
>JBARNF010000001.1:0-4758 GCA_049802835.1 Bradyrhizobium sp. | reverse complement strand
GGCTCCTGGAGTGGGCTCAGCGGCGGTGCGGCCGGGATGGGCGCGGTCGGCGTGAGACGCGTGGCCTCCAGCCTGTCCAGCCGCGTCTGCAGCTCGGCCAGCCGGTCCGAGGTCCGGCGCACGAAGGCCAGCGCCACGAATGCGACCAGCAGCGCAATCCAATCGAGAGGCCAATCGAACATCACGCGGAGGATTCCTGAAATCGGTGGCGCCTGCCGGCGTCACAGGGGATTGGACAGGGGCCGCTCACAGCATGGGAGCGTTGGCGCAGCGGATCGACCGACGGCACCGGCGTGCCGTCACGAGGGCTGCAGTTCCTCTGTGTCGAATGACGGAACAAAAGTTCAAGCCGGGCGGGCGCCGGTACGTTGCTACTCAGCCGGCCACAAGCGCCGCGCTCAGTCGAGATCAATCCGGAACGGCAGGCTCTCGACCATCATCGCGCCCGGGCCGATCGCGTCCAGCGCGCGGACCATGCGGCCGTCGCGCCCCAGCGCGCGGTCGGCGAGGCTGACGATCAGGCGGTTTGGCGAGGCGATCGGCGAGGCGGAGCGGATGACCCTGGCGATCTCCAGTTCGTCGCGGTGCGGGTTGAGCGCACAGGCCGCGGCAAAGGCGCTGGCGGTGGAGCGGCTGATTCCGGCATAGCAGTGGATCACCAGCGGCGCGGCGCGATCCCAGCCCGTCACGAACTCCAGCACCTGCACGACGTGAGCCTCGCAGGGCGCAACGAAGCCGTCGAGCTGCTCGGTGATGTCGTCGACCGAGACCCTGAGATGGTTCTCAGGCAGGATCGTTTCCGGCCGCTGCACCTGCTCGACATTGGCCATGATCGTCAGCACGTGACTGGCGCCGGTCAGGCGCACGGTCTCGGGCAGGGCGGCAAGCGAGCAGACGTGGATCATGGCGGGCCTTTGAAAGCCCGATTATACGCTTGCGCGCGTGAGGGCAAAAGCAGATTGGACAGGCCCGGTCTGCAGCCGCCGCGGGCGTCAGCGGGTGTTCTTGAGCTGACGCAGCTCCTGGCGGACGAGATGCGCCTTGCCCTCGATCTCGGCGTTCAGCCGCTCGAGGTGGTCGAGGACACGCTCACGGCTCGGAGAGGGCAGCTCGACCGGCTTCTCGGACCAGGGACGGCGCACGAACAGCGCCACCACGGCGACGGCCGCGGCGGTCAGAAGCGGAAAGCTCAGGGCGATGAGCTGGTGCATCGTCATCGAAGACCTCCCAGGATCCACTGACCGAGCAAATGTATGAGCAATCCCGTGACAATGCAAACCACGCCGGAACCGTAGATCAGGCCGGCCGGGGTACTCGGCGGCAGCACGCCATAGACGAATTGCGCGAGCGGCACGAAGGTTCCTGCGGTGACGATGGCCGTCCCCAGCGTATTGAACCAGTTCGCCAGCAGCTTCAGGCGCTCGTTGCGGCGCTCATCCGGTGTCAGCGGCATGGCGTCAAGCTCCCAGCACCGCGTTGAAGCGGGTCAGGAACCGCTTCTCGGCCTTGGCCGCGCTCCAGGGCGTCAGATAGTCCGCCTCCGTGGCCTCCGGCAGGCCGGGGTCGCGTCCGAACAGCCGCTTGGCCTCGCTCTCGGAGAAGCCGGCAAGCCGGGTCGCCTCCAGATAGGCAGCGCCGCGATCGGCCGCCTTGATCTGCTGCTCGATGCTGGCCGCAAGCTCCGGCGGCAGGCCGAAGCGGATGTGGATCGCCGCCAGCAGCCGCTTTTCCACGGTCTTGTAGCCGGCGCCCAGCACCGCCTTGAACGGCGAGATCATGTCGCCGATCACGTATTCCGGCGCATCGTGCAGCAGCGCCGCAAGCCGCAGCCTTGCATCGATGTTCGGGTTGCGCGCGCGCATCACCGTTTCGACCAGCAGCGTATGCTGGGCGACCGAGAAGATGTGAGCGCCGGAGGTCTGGCCGTTCCAGCGCGCCACGCGCGCGAGCCCATGGGCGATGTCGGCGATCTCGACATCGAGCGGTGAGGGATCGATCAGGTCGAGCCGCCGGCCGGACAGCATGCGCTGCCAGACCCGGTCAGGGCCGCTGGAGGCCTTGTTGCTGGTCGTCATTTGGAAGTCTTGAGGCGCGGAGTGCGGCGCTGGCCGCTGCAGGTCTCGTGGCAGAAGCAGGTCACGAGATGGTCATTGACCATGCCGGTGGCCTGCATGAAGGCATAGACGATGGTCGGGCCGACGAACTTGAAGCTGCGCGACGACAGCTCCTTGGAGATCTTGATCGACAATGGCGTCGAGGCCGGTACGCTCGCGGTGGTCTTGAACTGGTTGACCTTGGGCGCGCCGTCGACGAAGTCCCACAGCAGCTTCGAGAAGCCGCCGCTCTCCTCCTGGATCTTCAGCCAGGATTTGGCGCTGAGAATTGCGCCTTCGATCTTGGCGCGGTTGCGCACGATGCCGGCATCGTTCATCAGCGCGTGGATCTTCTTGTCGTTATAGCGCGCGATCTTCTCCGGCTGGAAATCATCGAAGGCGCGGCGGAAATTGTCGCGCTTGCGCAGGATCGTGATCCACGACAGCCCGGCCTGGAAGCCGTCCAGGATCAGCTTCTCGTAGAGCGCGCGGTCGTCATATTCCGGCACGCCCCACTCGGTGTCGTGATAGGCGACATAGAGCGGATCGCTGCCCGGCCAGGGGCAGCGCGTCAGGCCATCGGGATGGATGACAGCAGCGCGGCTCATGCAACCTGCTCAGGCGACCGTCTGCTTCGGCGCCCCCTGCAGGGCGTCGGGATCGGCGACACGCAAGGTGAGACCGCCGGCGGTCAATGGCGTGCCGGCCTCGATCGCCTCGGCGACGCGGTCGATCCGCAACAGCGCCATGCCCTTCTGCTGCGACGCCGAGCCCATCGTACCGATGCTCTTGTCGCCGGCCATGATCGGCGTGCCCGGCTCGGGACTGGCATCGTCGAGCAGCACCTGCGCCGCGCGCGTCCGCGTGATGCCGCGGTGATGCATGCGGCTCACGACTTCCTGGCCGACATAGCAGCCCTTGCCCATGTCGACGCCGTGCAGCCGGTCCATGTTGGTCTCATGCGGGAAAGCGTCGCCATACATGAAGTCGAGCCCGCCGCGCGGCACGCTGCAGTCGATGCGGTGCGTCTCATAGGCATCGGCGCCGACGATCTCGGCGCCGAGTCGCGCGGCGATCGCGGGGAGTTCCGTCTGCGGCGCAATGACGCGCGCGCCGAGCCCGCTGTGCCGCGGATCTGCGAAGCTCGGTTCAGGCGTCGGTGCCATCGCGCCATCCCAGATTGCGATCACGCCGAACTGGTCGGACAGATTGGCGATCGCAACCTTGGCCCTGAGCTTGTAGATGTTGAGCTTGTCGGCGAGCGCCTGGGCCAGCGCGCGCGGACAGTCGAGCAGGAAGCGCTCGCCAGCCTCGGTCGATGGCGTCTGCGCCACCAGGAAGTCGACAATGATCTTGCCCTGCGGCGTCAGCAGCGCGCCGAACCGGGCTTCGCCAGGCGTGAGCTTGGTGACGTCGGTGGTGAACAGTCCGTTGAGGAACTTGCGTGCATCATCACCGCTGACCTGGACCACGCCCCGGTCTTCGAGAAACGTCGCCTTCATCCGAAAAACCTCTTGCGACAGGCCGCACTGAAACGTAAGCCGCCCTGGCATAAACCACAAGGCTGAAACGCCCCCGCTCGGTGGCTTCATTCTAAAGATTGATACGCGCGCGCCCGTATAGGCCAGCAAATGGGCAGGCGCGCAGCATGATCGATCTGTCTTGGGGTGGTCAGGAGAATGAAATCCTATGAGGGGTTCATGAGCCAGCGGTTCGACGTCATTCTGAAATCCGGCACCGTCGTCAATCAGGACGGCGAAGGCGTCCGCGACATCGGCATCTCAGATGGGCGCATCGTGGAGATCGGCAATCTCGGCGCGGCGTCCGCCGCCGAGATCATCGACTGCAAGGGCCTGCACGTGCTGCCCGGAGTGATCGACACCCAGGTGCATTTCCGCGAGCCCGGCCTCATCCACAAGGAGGATCTCGAAACCGGCTCGCGCAGCGCCGTGATGGGCGGCGTCACCGCCGTGTTCGAGATGCCCAATACCAATCCGCTGACGGTGACGGAGAAGGCGTTCACGGCCAAGGTCGAAGCTGGCCGTCATCGCATGCATTGCGACTTCGCCTTCTTCATCGGCGGCACCCGCGACAACGTCGACCAACTGCCGGTGCTGGAGCGCGCCGAGGGCTGCGCCGGCGTCAAGGTGTTCGTCGGCTCCTCCACCGGCTCGCTGCTGGTCGAGGACGACGACAGTCTGCGCCGCATCTTCCAGGTGATCCGCCGCCGCGCCGCATTCCACGCCGAGGACGAGTACCGCCTCAACGAGCGCAAGGATCTTCGCGTCGAGAACGACCCCCGCTCGCATCCGGTGTGGCGCGACGAGGAGGCGGCACTGCGCGCCACGCAACGTCTCGTCAATCTCGCGCACGAGACCGGCAAGCGCATCCACGTGTTGCACATCTCCACCAAGCAGGAGATCGTGTACTTGCGTGATCACAAGGACGTCGCCACCGTCGAGGCGACGCCGCATCATCTCACGCTGGCCGCGCCCGAGTGCTACGAGCGGCTCGGCACCTACGCGCAGATGAATCCGCCGGTGCGCTCGTCCGACCATCGCGACGTGATCTGGTGGGGCGTGCATCAGGGCATCGTCGACATCCTCGGCTCCGACCACGCGCCGCACACCGCCGAGGAGAAGGCCAAGACCTATCCGGCCTCGCC